>JABGZU010000149.1 GCA_018674605.1 Candidatus Nitrosopumilus sp. | reverse complement strand
TTCGTTCAAACGTGTGCCACAACATGGGCATCTAGCTCGAGTTTTTAGCATTATTTCACTTAAAATACGCATGCGTATTTACTTTTTGTAATTCTATTTGCACAAATGCACATCTATTTGCACAAAAATGACTCTATTTGCACAAATTTTGGTTTATTTGCACAAAACGAATTCTATTTACACGATTTTGATTTTACTTGAATAATTTGATATTTTACTTGAATAATTCAATATTATCATAAATTCAATATTTTTACATCCATTTTTGAGAAATCACTCTTAAATTATTCCGTGTACAAAAATGATGAGATATTCTTCAAAGTATCTCAACATATTTCTAAAATCAATCAAATGTTATGTGAGTACTTGTTATATTTGAACAATACTCTATATGCTGAGTAGAGTCTACAACAAATTATATTTTAATTGGGACAAATATTGAGGATAACCAGATCAAAAAAATAGATTTTTTGAAAATCTTCATACGGTAACATACTGATTTCAAGTATCTATTGAATAATCTTATTATACAAATTTTAATGATCAAATACAACTAATGCTTCCATTACGTGATGAAAATCCCCATCCACCAGGTTTCAAACCAAAAGTTACCATCTCATTAATTATTGTAAATGTAATTGTATTTTTCTTTGAAGTTGCATATACTGGACAGTTTTTTGATTTTTCAAATCAAAATGCATTTGTAATGTTTTACAATTGGGGTGCAGTCCCAGGTTGTATTACAGGACAATTCAGTGGTGTAGATTTGGGTACAACTATACAGCATTGTCCAGCATTTCCTGAACTCACATTACTAACTTCTACATTCATGCACGGTGGTTTACTTCATCTTGGCGGTAATTTGTTATTTTTGTGGATATTTGGTGACAATATTGAATTAAAATTTGGGAAAATCAAATTTTTAGGAATTTATCTTTTATGGGGAATTGTTGCAGGACTTGTTCACATTTATGGTGATGCTTCAAGTGCAACACCAGCTGTTGGTGCATCTGGTGCAATTTCTGGTGTATTGGGTGCATATTTGATAATTTTTCCAAAAACTAGAATTCAAACTTTCATGATGCTAGGATTCTTCTACAGAATGATGCATATTCAGGCACGTTGGTTCTTACCTTTTTGGTTAGTTTTCCAAAATTTACTTCCATTCTTTGTTGGAGGATTTGGTGTAGCTGGAGGTGGTGTAGCATATCTTGCTCATATTGGTGGATTTGCAATAGGTATTGCAACAGGATATTTGTACAAAAGAACACATCGATCTGATTTTACATATGGTACAAGATATGGATATAATCCCGATTACAGATGATCATATTTACAATAATTATTGAAAGAATAAATTCCTGAATACTTTTCAGATTAGTATGCCTTTGATTACAGTATCAATGTATCCTGGTCGAACACAGGAACAAAAGGATGAATATGCAAAAGCAATCACAAAGTCAGCAGTAGACATTCTAAAAACAAAAGAGAGTCATGTTATTGTTGTTTTTGAAGATAATCCTAAAGAAAATTGGTTTTTAGCAGGAAACCAACTTTAATTATTTTTTTAAAAAAATACTGGAGATATTCCTGTCCAGTACAGGTATTGACAAGTAGACTTCCTATGGTCGGTTAACATAGTTAGAACTAATTTACATAATAACAAAATGGTACATTTAGCTATTGTACCAATTCTTTATCCTTTTATTATTACATGATTATTTTATTTCATGAAGGTTGCAGTAATTCAATTCAAAGCATCAATTAGTAAGGAAAATAATTTACAAAAAATTATTTCATACATTTCAAAAGCTGCTACAAACCATGCAACCATTTGTGCATTTCCAGAATTTATGATGTTTTACACAAACTCTAAACAAACTCCAAAACAACTTGCAGATTTATCAGAAACGATTAATGGAAAATTTATCACAGAAATTGCAAATGCTGCAAAGCAAAATCATATCCAAGTGATTGGTTCATTTTATGAAAAGAGTAGAAAGAAAAATCGAGTTTATGATACTGCATTTATCATTAATGAGTATGGTAAAGTAATCTCTACTTATCGAAAAGTTCATCTCTATGATGCATTAGGTTTTAGAGAATCAGATAAGATGGTTTCAGGCTCAAAAATTACAAAACCTGTGAGTACCTCTATTGGAAAAATAGGGATGATGATTTGTTATGATTTGAGATTTCCTGAAATGGCTCGCTCTTTAGCTATTGCAGGTTCTGAAATTTTAGTAGCCCCTTCAGCTTGGGTAAAAGGTAACATGAAAGAAGATCATTGGATTACAATTAACAAAACACGTGCAATTGAAAATGGATGTTATGTGGTTGCACCTGATCATGTTGGAAATATTTACTGTGGAAGAAGTTTAGTTATTGATCCATATGGAAAAATTTTACTTGACATGAAAAAGAAACAAGGAATTAGTTATGTGACAATTGATTTGGATAAAGTAAAACAAACACGAAAAACTTTACCATTACTAAAAAATAGAAAACCTACTGTTTACTCTTTGTAGCTTTTACTACTCTGCTTTTACAATTAAAATTTCCACATTGATGAGTCCATTTTTGATTTCGTGAATAACGAAAAATTATAATTGGCCATTTACATACTTCACATGGTTTTTTTGTAGCCCTCATTCTTGCTTTTTGTAATAATGGTGATGATGCTTTACATCCATCATAAAAATTAGAACAACCCATGAAACGTTTTCTAGTTGTTCTTGATCTTATTACCATTAATTCACCTACTTTACACTCTGGACATGGAACTAACCCTTTCTTTGGAGAATTTGTTCCCAAAATGAGATACTTTCTTTCTTTTGAAGACCATGAAAGAAATCCATTACTATCTAAATATTGAGTGATCTCTTTTTTGAAAATCTCTGTTTTTGATTTTGTAATTTTTATTATATGTCTGGCAGTGATTTTTTTAATTTGAACTGTCTTTAGCTTATTTTTTCTTCTTGGCATTTTTTAATAATTAATTTACTAAAACAATTTTTATAGGGAATTGGGTCAGTGAGTTTTGTGGAAAAGGTTTGTGTTCTTGGTGCTGGTAGTACCAAATATGGAAAATTAGCTGATAGTATCGGAGATATTACCACTCAGGCATCAGTTGCAGCCATAGATAGTGCAGGAATCGATCCAAAAGAGATCAAAGCAGGCTATATTTCAAATGTATTTGGTGTAGCTGATAAACAAGTGCATATTGGTCCAGTTTTAATGAGTAATTTAGGAATTTCAGATAAACCATCATTATCTATAGAATCTGCATGTGGAAGTGGTTCTGTTGCATTTAGAGAAGCATTTGCAAATGTAGCTGCAGGATTTTATGATTGTCTTATTGTATCTGGTGTTGAAAAAGTAACACATACTGGAACTGATTGGACAACAACTTACTTTGCATATTGTTCTGATTTCTTTTATGAAGGTCAAGCCGGTGCATCATTTCCAGGATTATTTGCATCAATGGCAAGAGCTTACTTGACAGAGTTTGATGCAACTGAAGAAGACTTTGCAAAAGTTGCAGTAAAGAATCACCAAAATGGATTGTTAAATCCTAAAGCTCATTTACAAAAAAATATTACAATTGATGATGTAATGAACTCTGCAGTTGTTGCAAGTCCACTAAAACTTTATGATTGCTGTCCGTTTTCAGATGGTGCAAGTTCTGTAGTTTTATGTTCTGAAAAGTTTGCAAAAGCACACGGTGGTGATTATGTTGAAGTAATTGGTTCTGGTAGAGGTGGTTCACCTGCTGCATTACAAGGACGTGAACATATGACAACTATTCCAAGTACAAAGATTGCAGCACAAGCTGCATATGACATGGCAGGAATAACTGCAAAGGATATAGATTTTGCAGAAGTACATGATTGTTTTACAATTGCAGAAGTTGTTGACACTGAAGATTTAGGATTCTTTGGTAAAGGTGAAGGTATTCAAGCTATTCGTGAAGATAGAACAAAATTAAATTCTGACATTTCAATTAATCCCTCAGGTGGTCTTAAATCAAAAGGACATCCAATTGGTGCAACAGGTGTTGGTCAAGTTGTAGAAGTATTTGATCAATTAACTGGAAAGGCTGGTGCAAGAACTGTCAAAGATGCAAAAGTTGGTTTAACTCATAATTTTGGTGCAACTGGTGCAAGTTGTGCAGTCCATGTATTCCAAAGTGTGTAAAATGTCTGTTAAAGAACAATTTATTGAAAATGCAAAAGATGGTAAAGTCTTAACTCACAAATGTACTAGTTGTGGATTTCTTCACCTTTCAACTGTCTATTACTGTGAAAAATGTGGTAGTAAGGGATTTGAAGATGCTATATTTGATGGTGTAGGCTCAATTGCAACTTATACTATAATCACTGTGGCTCCTGCAGGCTTTGACAAATACACTCCATATGCTTTTGTTATACTTCAATTAGATAATGTGGATTTGAGAATTTCTGGATTTATGGGTGGAATTGCAACTCCTGCAGATTTGCCAGTTGGAACTCGAGCCAAAATTATTGGCTTTGATGAACGCGGAATTATTATTGAAAAACAGTAAAAAAATTTATTTGAATTATTAAAAAAAATCAGAATCTTTTCTTAATAATTTTGTAATTTTATTTGTTTTATGTCTGTAGAAATAACATGTGGTAAATGTGGAGAAAAGATCAAAGATATGAAAATGCTAAAATCATTAAAAGATGTTTTGAATCCTTCTAATGGTAAATGTCCATTTTGTGGACAAAAACTTTCAACATCTGAATTTTCTCTTGATGTTCAAGAAAGATGATCAAAAATTATCTTGATACGATCTTTTTTTATTAATTTTTTTTAACTAATTCTGTTTTTTAATTTGATTCAGACACAAGTTTTATTTACTCGTTAAATTTATTTTAATCGTGACCATGAAGGAAGAAGAATTAGATATTGATGCTGATTTAGATTCTGACTTGGATGATGATATTGATGCTGATTTAGACTCTGACGATTCTGATCCAAACCGAGGTGGTATTTTACAATCTACATCAAAACGCGTTAGAATGATCTTCTCTGTTATGGCAAGTCCTAATAGAATTGATATTCTTAGAATTTTAAATTCAAAAGGCCCATTAACTTATTCTGAATTAAAATCATTAGCTGGTTTCAAATCTAAAAAAGAAAGTGGTAAATTTGCATACCATTTAAGAAAATTACTTAGACAATCACTTGTTGCACTTAACAAATCTGAAAGACGTTATACTATCACAAATCTTGGAAAACTTGTTTTAAGTTTAGCAAGACAAATTGAAGAAAGATCAATTATTGAAAGTGGAAAAATGTATGTTCGAACATCTGGTGAATCTATTGAGGAGTTTAATTCTCATAAAATTATCCAGTCATTAGTTCGTGAGGGTAGCCTTCCATTAGAATTAGCACAAAAAATCACTGAAGAAGTTGAAAATAGAATTTACAAGTATCAAACTACCTATCTTACAGGCGCAGTTATTCGAGATATGGTCAATTCTGTTCTTTTAGAACATGGTCATGAAGAATATAGAAATAAACTTGCACGACTAGGCATGCCTGTTTATGATATTAAAGAAATGGTTTCTAATTTAGATGATGTTGATAATGGTGCTGAAGGTCTTTTGTTTAATGCTGGACAAAGAATATTTGCTGA
>JABGZU010000089.1 GCA_018674605.1 Candidatus Nitrosopumilus sp. | reverse complement strand
GGTCTGTTTGTAGCTGCAATTACTATGATCTTACCTCGTGATTTCATACCATCCATTAATGTTAATAATTGTGAAACTATTCTTCTTTCTAATTCCCCTGACACTTCTTCTCTTTTTGGAGCGATTGAATCAATCTCATCAATGAAAATTATGCTGGGTGCATTTTCTTCAGCTTGTTTGAATATTTCTCTTAATCTCTCTTCACTTTCTCCATAATGTTTTGCCATTATTTCAGGACCACTAAGAGAAGTAAAATGTGAATTTGTTTCTCCAGCTACTGCCTTTGCCAGTAATGTCTTACCAGTTCCAGGAGGACCATACAAAAGTACGCCCTTTGGTGATTCTATACCTATTTTTTCAAATAATTCGGGATGTCTCATTGGTAATTCAACCATTTCACGAATTTTTTGAACTTCATTTTTTAGGCCTCCAAGTTCATCGTATGTAATTCTGGGAATTGAAAGATCTTTAGGTTTTGTTATGTTGCCTAATTTGAAGATGGTATTTTCAGTAACAATTACGGGTTTAGATGGTTTAGTGCCAGTTACAATTAATTGTATTTTACTACCCATTTGAGTACTGACAATTACTGTATCTCCAGTTGTAAAGACATGTTCTTGGTAGAGGGATGACATGTATTCATGTAATCCTTCAGCATGAATTTTTTCTGTAGGGGATAAAATAATTTGTTCTGCGTTTGAGCCTTCTACGACATTTATTGAAATTTTTTCTCCAATGCTTGCACCAATGTTATATCGGGTTACCCCATCAATACGAATTGTTCCAGAATTACGATCTTCTGGAAAACCAGACCATAATTTAACATGTGTTTTTTTGTTTGCAGATAATTCCAAAATCTGACCTGCTTGTAAATTATTTTCTTCAATTATTTGAGGATCAATTATAGCTACACCGTTGCCAACATAATTTTGAGGCATTTCCTCAATTTTTAATTCAATTTGTGTAGACATTGTTAATACTTTTTTTAGATTGTTATAAACAGAGAAAATAATTTTCAAAGGTGATTTTCAAAGATGATTTTTAATTTAAATAATAATTTTTGATTTGAAAATCATGACTTATGGACATATCATATAATGGATAATATATTATTCTTAAAAATAAACATGTTATAATTTTAATGTAAATGTCTTACTATGATGATCTTCCTTTTCCCCTTATTGTTTTTGATACTAACATCTTTTTTGAGCGTAATTTATCACCATAACTGAAAATCAATTCAAGAAATCAAGGTTTTTCTTTTAACTATTGATTTTGCATATTATGTTAATTGAAAATGATGAAAGTAGATTCCAAAGAAAAAATTTTACTTGTAGGATTTCCAAGTAATGGGTTAGTGGGTATGTTTTCAATATCATATTTGATTCATCATTTAAAAATGAATAAAATTGATGAAATTCAAGTAAAGGATATTCCCCCTACAGTATTTGTAGAAGATGGAAAAATTCTTGCTCCAATTAGAGCATATAGCCAAAATAATTTATTTGTAATTGTTTCAGATGTTCCTTTAGATCAATTTCTTGCAATAGAATTTGTTCAGGCAATTCATAAATTTTGCAAAAAATATCAAATTAAAAAAATTATCATTGTTAGTGGGATGGAAACAATACATAATCAGATTAAGACTCCAAAAATCTATGGATTAAGTACCCATATTTCTATAGATGAAATACTTTCTAAAAATCAAATTCCAAAATTTTTAGATGGTTCCATTTTTGGGATTGATGCCGTGTTTATTTCAGTTTTCAAGAAAACAAAAATTCCACTACTTTTTCTGTATGCTGAATGCAATCCTTATTTTCCAGATCCTGTTGCATCTATTGCAGCCATTACAACACTTGCAAAAGTTTTGGATGTTAAAATCAACACCACAGATATACAAAAAAAGATAGAACATTTACGAATACAACACAGAAATTTAATGGAAGAGACAACTCAAACATTACGGCAACAACAAGAAAAACATACAAGGAATCCTCAAATTTATAGATAAATTATGAAAAACAGTAATTTTGAAATGAATTTGTTTCCATTATTAGTGAACCCATATTTTGATGATGTTGAAAATAGGGCTATGACTCCACTTTCACATTTAAGAGAATTTAATACCTCTTGGGAATTATATTTTGATTTACCTCTTGTAGACAAAAAAGACATCAAAATTTCTTTTAATGAAAATATGGTTAGTGTTGAAGCAAAATTAAAAGAAACATATTTTGAAGAAAAAGGGAAAATTTTGAAATTTGAATATTTTAAAAAATCTTTATCAATTCCTGGAAAAATTAATGATAAAAAAATAAAAGCAAAATTTCAGAATGGAGTATTGAAAATCAAAATTCCAAAAAAGATTACATATCAGGCAATAAAAATTGATTAAAATTTAATTTTCAATAGTAGTGAATAATTCTTAAAACACTTTTCTTTATTCGCGTGATTTTTTATCCGTATTGATTTTTGAGAATTATTAGTTTAATGTTCTAAAGATTTTTTCATTTAAAATGAATTTTTACATGTGAGTTTAATCAAAACTTTTCTATGTGACATATGAGTAATGAAATGATTGTCTGAATTAAAACGTCACATGGGGCTTTTTTCATTGACTTTGTATGGGGTGGGATTAACCCTTGGTGCTGGAATCTATGTGTTAATTGGAGAATCTGCAGGATTTGCAGGAAACTCTATGTGGATTTCATTTGTTTTAGGGGCAATTGTAGCCATATTTGCAGGATTAAGTTATGCAGAACTTTCGGCATTATTTCCAAAAGCAGCTGCTGAATATGTTTTTGTAAAAAACGCATTCAAAAGTGAATTTATTGGATTTCAAGTAGGGTGGTTAACTGCAATTACATCCATGATTGTTGGAGCAACTGTTGCATTAGGATTCGGGGGATATTTTTCACAATTTGTAGATCTCCCAATTGTAATATCTGCAATATTGCTTCTTGTTGTGTTATCTATGGTTAGTTTTATTGGAATAAAACAATCTGCATGGGCAAATACAATTTTTGCATTAGTTACAATTGCAGGTCTTGGAATAATCATTTTTCTAGGTATTACAATTGACGTTGAAGAACCCATAGATTATTTTGATGCACCACATGGGATGACTGGAATCATTTTAGCATTTGTGTTGATATTTTTTGCGTTTATTGGATTTGAAGATATGGCAAATGTGGCAGAAGAAGTAAAAAAACCAAAGAAGACACTCCCGCGAGCAATAATTTTATCGATAATAATCACAGGTGTAATCTACATACTAGTTTCATTATCTGCAGTACGTATTTTGAATTGGGAAGAACTAAGTCAATCTGCAGCTCCTCTAGCAGATATTGCAACAAGAGGTTTAGGAAGTAAGGGAGGGATTACAATGTCAATAATTGCTCTATTTGCAACTGCAAGTACAGTTCTAATTACATTAGTTGCAGGTGCACGTATTTTGTATGGTATGGCAAAATCCAATTCACTACCATCTATTTTTGCTAAAATTCACCCAAAAACAGGTACTCCATGGATTGCAGTAATTGGAATTTTAGTAACATCTGTGGCATTTACATTAATTGGAGACATTGTAATTGTTGCAAACATTGTAGTTTTTGCAATTGTTATCACATTTGCCATGATAAATTTATCAGTAATTTTACTTCGATACGTAAAACCAGAAGATCAAAGACCATTTAGAGTTCCATTGAATATTGGAAGGTTTCCAATTTTACCTCTCTTTGGATTTATCATTACGGTTTACATGGCAATGCAATTTGAATTAGAAGTTATTCTAGTGGGAATAGGAATTATTGGTTCAGGTTGTGTGTTTTACCTTTTGTATAATCGACAAAAAAATAAAAATTGCATAATTTAGAACACACAATTTGGAATTTCTTCATCAAATAGTTTCAATAGTTTTTTAGTTTATGATGATAATTAGGCACAAATTCACTGAGAATCAAGATCATTTTAAAAATTTGAAATAAGGGTTAAGTGCCTAGGTGCTAAAAATAGTACTAAAAAAGAAATGCACTTTTTTGAGATTATCAAAAAGATCAGCATTGTAGAAGACCACGATAATCATGATGGAGATATTTTCACAACTAATAATCAAAAACAATTTGAAATATCAAAAATGCATACATAAATTATAATGAGGCCTTGGAAATATCCCATAAATTCAACTATCTCTGAGCTAACTTTGGAGCAATTATTTCCCGATAATTTGACTGATATACCATGTGTTTACCTTAACCACAAACGAGAAGTTGGTGTTGCAACTGAAATGTGTGTTCAGTATCTCGAATCATCCGTTGACTCTATTGTCATTAGAGATGATAATCATAAACCTTTAGGGATAGTTGGCGGTTATGATTTGTTAAAACACATACGCAAAAACCCTACGCGTGATTTTCAATATGAGACCAAGGTAAACGATGTCATGTATGAGGATTTACTAATTGTTGAAAAGGATATGACATTTCAAAAATTAATGGAGAAATGGAGTGCATCTCGAAGAGCTTTTGCAATTATTCCAAATAAATTTCAAGGATACTCTGCAATTTCCGCAAGAAAAATGTTGGAAGTAGGAATAAAGTCAAAAACCAATATCTCGATTTCTTCTATGCCAAAAAAGAAAATAGTTACTTTTCAACCCGATGAATCCTTGCGTGAGATAGTTGATTTGATGTTTGAACACAAGACTCGAAAACTCTTGTTGAAATATTCAAATCAATTCATTAGTGACCGAGTAATACTCAAAGAAATTTCAAAATTATTAAAATTTCAACCTGATGTTGACAATTTTTTAGATATTCCTGTTAATCAAGTAGAGTTAGAAGATGTAAATGTGATATTAGATGATCTTAGTCTCAATGAGATTTGTTTAAAAATGTACAATATGGATCATCCATATATTATCTACAAAGATATTTCAGTTACTCCTTGGGATATTTGTAATGTCTTGATGTCTGAAAAAATTACTCCATCATATGAATTGGAATCATCTGTGGGAATAGATTGCCCTCATTGTGGGAAATATATCTCGACCAAAAATTAAGAGGAGTTTGGAGAACCATATTTAGCAAAAAAATTATTTCAAATAATATGAGGAATATTCAAGGTTACTAGAATGAATACAGCACCCTATTGGCACAAGAAATCTTGCTCGGATTGTAAGAGAATAAAATGTCAAAAAGGATGCATGTGTGATTGTCATCAACTACGAGATAGATGGGGGTAATCAATAGTTTTCAAGGGTGATTTTCAAGGGTGATTTTTAATTTAAATAATAATTTTAAAATTGGAAATCATAACTTTGTTAATATGTTATGTAATGTATAATATTTTATGTCTGAAAGTAACGAAGAGTCAAAAAAAGAGTGGAAAAAATTAGAACAAGATGAAATGAAAGAAGAGGATCATCAACTTGAACTCAAAGAAGGATATGAACAAGATGAAAAATTTGAAGAGTCAAAAGACTAGCTGTTCAAAAATATGTCTGCTGTAACATATCAAAATACAATAGTCTACTAGTGAATTTTTTTATAATAATAAATTATTGTGATTTTTACGTTATTCAAATTTGTATGTAATTGTTTTTTACTCACATAGTTTAACCCCCTTTTTTTATTCAAGATGTACTTTTTTTAACATATATCAAAACACATTCATTAAAAAGGAAAAGATGGTCTGAAATAGTATATTAAAACAGTAGAAAATTATGTTGTTTATTAGAATATGAAATTAATTATTTGGTATTAATTCTACTTCTGTTTTTCCATCTTTAAACACACTTTGAATTCCCCTAACCTTGCTTTTGTATAGAAACAATTTTTTGCCATCATCGGTAATGGTTCCCGAAGTTTTAAGCAATTTACTATCGTGTAAAATTTGAATTTTTCTATATGTAGTACTCATCGGGATCTGAGTTTCCATGGTTATTTCCATGACTGATTTTGGTTTATACATTATTGATTCTATGATTACCCTACAATACTTGTCAGACAAAATTTCAAGTATGCTATTTTTTCTTTCCGTTTCTTCAACTATGAATCCTTGTTGTAATGTTTGCATGAATTAACTTATTCAAATTTTTATATAATTACTAAGCACACAATACCTTGCAATGCATTCTATTTGAAATTATTATTCTTGAAAATAAAACATATCATATTTTTTATGTAAATCCCTCACAAATTTACGACAAATTTTCCAAAATTGTTGATATTCATCATCTGTCATAGATCTTCCATATTTAGAATAAAAATTTGTTACAAAACGATCTTCAATTTTTCCAAAAACAAACCCTAGATGAAAATCTTCAGAAATTTTCACGAAAAATTCTTGTTTTGGCTGCAACTCATCCCATCTAGCAGATAATCCATCAAATGATTCTTCTGTTTTGTCTAGTAATTGTTTTAAATGATCTAAGGATTCTTTTTCTAATTTCATTTTGTCACTTCACGATTAGTACTGGTTTTTTGGATTTATGTAAAACATGATTTGATGTACTTCCTAAGAAAATTTCTTTAAGGGATCCCATGCCTCGTGAACTAATTACTATAAGATCAAAATTATTTCTTTGTGCAATATCCACAATTTTCCTCCCACTATCCCCATAAACGATTTTATCAAAAAATAAAATTCCATGTTGTGCAGATTTCAGCTTTGCTTTTTTCATGATTTTTTGTGCATGTTCTAATAGTATTTTTTCTGATGATGAAATTTGTTCATTAACTTGAGGTTTCACTATTTCTAATACGTACGTGCCAGTGATAGTGGCATGACAGTATCTTGCCAGATTAATAGCAGCGTCTAGACCTCGAAAAGAATTTGGAGAACCATCTAATGCAACAAGTATTTTTTTTATTTTAGTTATCACATATTAAAACAAGTTATTGTAAAGTTTAAAGACTACAATGATTATCTTGATTGATTTTCAAGAATGATAATTTAGAATTCACATCATATAATTAAAAAAATATTATTGATTATGAGTAATACATTTGTAAATGATATAATGAATAAAGACATAGTAATTGTTGAGAAATTAAATTGGTTACAAGAAGTTGCAGAAAAAATGGATAAGTTAAACAGTGACTGTGCTATTGTTACAGACAATTCTAAACCAATAGGAATTGTTACAGATAGAGATTTTGTAACCAAAATTGTATCTAAAGGAAAGCCACTATTTACTGAAATTTATGAAGTAATGTCATCCCCGTTAATTACAATTAGTTCAAAAAAAACAATATTGGAAGCCTCAGAAATCATGAAAGAGAAAGGAATTCACAAACTTCCAGTTAAAGAAAATGAACAGATTGTTGGAATAATAACTACTAACGATATCGTGAAAGATTTGGTTTGATGTTACACTCACAAAGACGCAAAATAAGGCATTGTGTACTTTTGAGAATAAAATCAACATCAAAGTACAATGACAAATAATATCTCCACAAAATAATTTAAATTTTTACAAATTCATATAATCTGTATCAGATGCATGAATGATTCACTATTTTCAGAATTTAGATTTCTAAGGTTGCAATTATTTGACAACAGTAACTGGTGCTTTTGCTTTATGTAAAATAAAATTAGAAGTACTACCAAAAAATAGTTCTTTTGGAAATCCCATTCCTCTGGACCCTATAACTATTTGATCAATTTTGTTTGCAGGATTATTTGCAAATGTAGTTAAATCAATACCTGAAGTATGACCTCCAATAACTATTCCCTGATATTCTACATTATTTTTTTCTACTTTTTTCATTGCAATATCCATTATTTTTTTAATCTCTTTTTTCCATTTTTTTGTAGGTAAAATAGGTGCACGAACTGCTGAAAATGCACTAAAACTTGTATCACTATGAATTCCAATTATTGTGGCATCTGATTGTTTTGCAAATGAAATTGCCTTATCTAATCCACGTAGAGAATGCTTTGAACCATCTAAACAAACCAATATTCTCTTTAAACTCATACAAATTCAAAATTTACTTCGTATTTATCCCCTATACTCATTTACTAAAGTTGAAAATAGTTCTGAAATTATATTTGATTTTTAAAATAAAATTTGTGTTATGATGTTATAATGTAACTTTAACAATCTAAAGATTATCCCCACCTATCTCTTAATTGATGGCAATCACACATGCATCCTTTTTGACATTTTATTCGTCTACAATCAGAGCAAGATTTCTTGTGCCAATAGGGTGCTGTATTCATGTTAGTATCTATTAATAATTTTAAAGATCCTTATTACTATTTGAGATAACATTTTTCTTTCAACAAGATGTTTTCTTGGAGGATAATTTCAGTTCATATAATTATCAATTTTTTCATAGTTTTTTTATTTTATCAAAATTTAGAAAGTCATAATATTGCCATAGTAAAGCTGGACTGTGATAATCCAAACTAACGCATCTTTTGGGATTATCACTGTTATCTGTGGCCAATATCACGATCAAAATATTTTATGCCTAAAATTTTATGATTATTTTAAAAATTGTGTAGTAAATATAGGAACATTGATAGATTATCTGTATAGGAGTATAGAAAATGGTTACCACTGAAGAAATTGAACATGTTTCAAAATTAATGAAAATAGATGTTGATAATCATGCAGAATATTTAGAAAAAGTACAAACAATGATTAATTATTTTGATATTTTAGATTCTGCAGGCGTTGAGTCTGAAGAAATATCTATGCCAGAAATCCCAATTGAAGAATTAAGAAATGATGAATACATACCATTTGGAGAAAAACTAATCGAAAAAATGAATCATTACAAAGGAACCTATATACACGCACCAAAGATGTCATGATGAATCTAAAAATATCTGCCCTTGAATTTGTTGAAGAAGTAAAAAATGGAAATATTTCTGTTGAGGACTTTATTGGAAAAACCCTGGAGAGAATTAATAATATTGATGACAAACTACATGCATTTTTATCAATAAATGAGGATGCAATTGATCAAGCTAAAAATATCGATAAGAAAATTAAATCTGGCGAAAATGTTGGCGCTTGTTTTGGAATGCCAATTTCAATTAAAGATAACATGTGTATCAAAGGTAGTAAAACTACATGTGCATCAAAAATGCTTGAAAATTTTGTTGCACCTTATGATGCAACAGTTATTTCAAAATTAAAAAAACAAGATGCAATTTTTATTGGAAAAGTAAACATGGATGAATTTGCAATGGGATTGTCTACAGAATTTAGTGCATTTGGTCCTAGTAAAAATCCGTGGAATACAGACTATGTTCCAGGAGGTTCATCTGGAGGAAGTGCAGTTTCAGTAAGTTCTTTTGAATGTGTAGCATCGTTAGGTTCTGACACGGGTGGTTCAGTTCGAAACCCTGCAAGTTTTTGCTCAACGGTGGGGTACAAGCCAACTTATGGTTTAATCAGTAGATATGGGTTAATTTCATATGCAAACAGTATTGAACAGATAGGTCCACTTACTAGAACTGTAAAAGATGCCGCTTTCATGTTAAATCTAATTGCAGGTGTTGATCCTAATGATAATACTACTGTAAACAACAACAATGAAGATTACCTCTCTGGTATCGATTCTGGTATTGAAGGTAAAAAAATCGGAATCATAACGGATATGATTGGTGATGGAATTGACCCTGAAGTATTAACTGCTACAAAAGAAGCAATTTCAAAACTTGAAGGATTAGGGGCTACATGTGAAGAAGTCTCTTTGGACATGGTGAAATATTCTGTTGCAGCATACTATACCATTACTGCAACTGAAGCTGGTAGTAATCTTGCAAGATATGATAATTTACGATATGGTTATGATTTTCCAGTTGAAGGTTATGAGTTTAATTCATACATTTCAAAAGCAAGAAAAAATCTTGGTCCTGAAGTAACACGAAGAATGATCATTGGTGGATTTGTACCATCTGCAGGTCATGCTGGAAAATATTTTCTAAAAGCAATGAAAGTTAAAAGTAAATTAACTAAAGAAATCAATGAAGCATTTAAGAAATTCGATTTACTGATTTCACCAACAGTACCGGTACAACCATTTAAAATTGGAGAAAAAATTGATGATCCTGTATCCTTATTTTTAATAGATATCAATACAGTAACTGCAAATTTAACTGGAAAACCTGCAGTCTCGATTCCATTTAAAATTGTAAATGGTTTACCTATTGGAATTCAATTAATGGCAAATTCTATGGATGATAAATTACTATTACAAGCAGCACATGCTTTAGAACAAACTGTTAGCTTACCTGAGGTTTCAATATGACAAAAATTGGTTTAGAGATTCATTGTCAATTAACAAATTTAGAAAGTAAATTGTTTTGTTCATGTAAAGCAAACTATAGGGAATTTGAACCCAATCACAATATATGTCCCATCTGTGCTGGAATGCCTGGGAGTTTACCTAGATTAAATCAAGAAGCTGTAAAAAAAGCTACCATGATTGCAATGGCTTTGAATTGTTCAACTCCTGAAAAAATTGCATTTTTTAGAAAAAATTATTTTTATCCAGATTTACCAAAAAACTTTCAAATTACACAATTGAATATCTATGGAGACACCAGTGTTGGGGGTTCTGGTTCAATATCTGTTGGAGATAAAAAAATTAGAATTACAAGAATTCAACTAGAAGAAGATCCTGGAAGGCTAATTTATGAAGGAAGTTCTTCTAAAAATCAAATTACACTAGTAGATTACAATCGTGCAGGCACCCCTCTAGTTGAAATTGTTACAGAACCTGACTTTGAAACTCCAAAAGAAGTTCGCGATTTTCTAAATATTTTATCAGATTTGCTTAAAAATTTAGGCGTAGCAGACCCTAGTTTAGATGGAGCAATGAGGGCAGATGCTAATGTATCAATACATGGAGGAAATAAAGTTGAGATTAAAAATATTGGTTCATTTCATGATTTAGAAAAAGCATCTCATTTTGAAATTACAAGGCAAGAGAGTTTACATGACAGAGACATCCCAATAGTTCAAGAAACACGTCATTGGGATGATAAAAGAAAAATCACAGTATCATCTCGTTCAAAAGAAGAAGACTTGGATTATCGTTATTTTCTTGAAGGTGATATTCCTTGGGTAAAAATTAATCCTGAAATTAAATCTGAATTAAAATCACAAATGCCTGAAAGCATTAGTTCTAAAAAACAACGATATGTAATAAAATACAACATACCAGTACAAGTTGCAGATGTTTTATCTTCTGATAAATTCTATTCAGATTTATTTGAAGAGGCCCATACGGAATCCAATGCAAAAGAAGTTGCAAATATTAT
>JABGZU010000037.1 GCA_018674605.1 Candidatus Nitrosopumilus sp. | reverse complement strand
TTATGATAAATTACCTACTAAAGCAGAATTAAATGAATTTAATTCAAAACTAGTAGAAGCAAGATACATTCCAAAACAAATGCAAAAAAACATGTCAAATTGGAGAAAAGATGCAGATCCAATGGATATGCTTCAAGCATTCGTATCAGCACTTGCAGGATATTATGATGAAGAGTTTGCCAATAAAGAAGCAAGTTATGAAAAAGCAATTAATCTTCTTGCAAAAGTTCCAACCATCATTGCAAGTTGGCAAAGAATCAGAAATGGATTAGACATTGTAGATCCAGATTCATCACTAAGTCATGCTGCAAATTTTCTATACATGATGTCAGGAGAAAAACCAGATGCAGAGGTAGAAAAAATATTTGATACTTGTTTAATACTTCACGCAGATCATACATTTAACGCATCAACATTTACTGCAAGACAAGTTGCATCAACTAGAGCACACATGTATTCAGCATCAAGTGCAGCAATAGGTGCATTAAGTGGGGAATTACACGGAGGTGCAAATACAGAAGTTATGAAAATGTTATTAGAAATTTCTCAAATAGACAAAGTAGAACCATGGATAAAAGAAAAATTAACTCAAGGAGAAAAAATAATGGGTATGGGTCATGCAGTGTACAAAACATATGATCCAAGAGCACAAGTTCTAAAAAAATTATCAAGAAAATTAGCTGCTAAAAGTAAAGAACCATGGTTTGATTTAACAGAAAAAATCGAAACAGTGACAATTTCAGAAATGAAATTACAAAAAGATAGAGACATCTATCCAAATGTGGATTTGTACAGTGCATCACTATACTATATGTTAAAAATTCCAATGGACCTTAACACTCCAATTTTTGCAATTTCAAGAGTTGCAGGATGGGCAGCTCACATCATAGAAGAGAAATTTGCAGAAGCTGCACCAAAAACAGCACTATACAGACCAAAGGCAGTATACGTAGGAAAATATTGTGGACCTCAAGGATGCGAATACAAAACACTAGACTTGAGAAAATAATTTTTAATTTCTTGTACTAAGCCAATCTTTTGCTTTAGAATTTACATCGTGTTTGTATAAAACTTCAAAAACCATATCGTAAAATGTAATACCTTTTTTTTGAGCCTGTTCATCTAACCACTTTATTCCATCAGATAATTCAGGATCATACTCAGAAAATTCAACTAACTCATCAACCATTTTTGAAAAGAACGCCTGAGATTCCATTATACGTACATATTTCAAACTATGATCATAAATTGGGTATTCGAAATATATAGACAAAATACCACCTTTTGATTGACAATTGAACCATATTCTATACATAGATGGAGACTTTGAGAATATTTCATGGGTAATTCAAACAGGGGAATCAACAGCGTCACAAAACAGAGAGCATGTAGAAATTTACAAAAATAAAATTACACAAATACAATCAAAGTATGTAGCATTACACATTGGATTATTTTGGAGTATTGGAACCTATATCATAAAAAACAATGATGAAATTAAAATAAAATTAGATGAAGAAATTATGTATGAACAATTAAAAACCAATACCATAATTGAGGATGAATTTATAAAAAATAAAATACGATTTATCAATAGTTTCATCAAACAAAGAAAATTAAAAGTGGAGTATCAAAAAATTGATTCAAAAAATAACATTGCAAAAAAGTTGTAAAATAAGAGATTAAGACCGAGAACGATTAGTTATTCGGTGAGACCTCTTAATTGTAATTACAAATAAAATTAAGACATTAGAAAATAAAACAAAGAATTGTTAAACAACGTTAACAATACCCATGATTAAATTAAAGCGATCAAGTAGAATTTACAATAGATGGTTCAAATTCTTGTAAATATTTCAAGAATATCTAAAATGTGAGAATTAAGTTATTAGATTTATTTAACGTAACAAGAATTTTTCAAGTAATGACAAGTATGGATAAAGCTGCAATAGTCTTTTCAATAGCTATTGCACTAGTAGGTGTAGGAATTGCCGCAGTAGGCGATTCAGTAGATTATTCACCAACAACCACACCATCAGTTTCAACTCCAATCTCAGAATCAGAAACGTCATCTGGCGCTTTTGGTGCTGAGTTATCAGCTAAAATTAGAGCTGAAGCAGAAGCAGGAAATTCAGTAAGTGCTGATTCATTACAAGATAGACAAGCAGCAGCTGACAAAGCCGCAGCACAAGCAGCAGCTGATGCAGCACCAAAAACAGTTATCGTAGACATTCCAATCGGAACAGCAGTTCCAGGTTGTGAAACAACTAATGCATGTTTTTCACCAGCAATGGTTTCAATTAATGCAGGAGATACTGTAGAATGGGCAAACATTGACACTGCAGCACACACAGTAACTGGCGGCAGTCCAGCAATGGGTCCATCAGGTGTATTTGATAGTAGCTTACTAATGGCAAGTGCAAATTATGCATTTACCTTTGATGAAGCAGGAAGTTATGATTACTTCTGTATGGTTCATCCTTGGATGGTTGGAAGCGTTAGTGTAAACTAACCAAAATTTTTCTTTTTTATTTTATTTGATTTTTACGTATAGTACGATTGTATGCAACACCAAATCTATGAGTTTCATCTCTAGCGTATTGTAAAATTTTTAATGATTCTTTATGTTTAGGAATTATTATAGGATTTTTAATTTTAGGAAGATATACTTCTTCATTTTCTTTTGCTAAGGATATACAAGGTAATTTTAATCCCAATGATTCCAAAGATTTCAATGCTGCACTTAATTGTCCTTTACCACCATCAATCAAAATTAAATCAGGTAATGTAGAATTTTCTTCTAATAATCGATAATATCTTCTTTTAATAATTTCACCAATCATTGCAAAATCATCCCTACCAGTAATTGTTTTAATTTTGAATTTTC
>JABGZU010000139.1 GCA_018674605.1 Candidatus Nitrosopumilus sp. | reverse complement strand
CTAAAGAGTTTAATTGTTCATTTCGTATTTTTCAAAACGGTACTCTGGCAGAACGGTTATGCGTGAGCCTGCAAAGCTTATACAAGGGGGTTCGACTCCCTCGGGTACCTTTATTCAACAATTACCTGAGCCTTCATCCAAGGATGAAGAGTGCAAAAATAATCATAAATTCCAGATTCATCAAAAGATAAGGTATAGGTTTGATATGGATCTAAATAACCACTATCAAAAAGATCAGTTGGTTCACCATAAAATCCAGAAGTTACAGTATGAAAAGAAGAATCCTCATTAATCCACGTAATAGATTTTCCTTTTTGGGTAACAATTGAAGATGGAATATAACAAATATCTTTTACATCACAACCAGGACGAGATACTTTAGTAGGCATGATAACATCGGCCTTAACAATAGGTTCTACATCAGAAGTATTTTCTTTAAAATTAGAATCAGATAAAGATAAACCTACAATTATACAAAATATACTCAAAACTATTGCCACAGTAATTATTTTTTTTATCAATTCATTTCAAATCCAATAGAGAGTTATTACACAATTACCTAATTCTCTAAATATATAATATATTACAAAAGTAAATGTCACAAAATTCAAGTGGATTATTAGAATACATACCAGGATCACATGCATTATTGGTGCAAAAAAATTCTAGTCCACCACTAGAAGGTTTTGCAGAGAATATTAGAGACAATATTCATGAATATGCAGAAGATTCAAAAAATGAGGTTGAAAAAGGACATAATTTCCTTCAATGGATTTTAACAAGAGTTTTTGAGGCTACAGAAGATGATGCAGCAGATGCAATTGTAGATGGAGCAAACGATTTAGGGATTGACGCCTATCTTCCAGTGGATTTTTCAGATAACACAGTTAGGTTATTTCAATCAAAATATGGCACATCACACTCACTAGAAGCAATTGCCAAATTCAAAGAAGATGCAAAAAGATTACTTTCAAAAGATGTTACAAAAATGAGACCAGAATTAGCTCAACTTGTTACAAAAATTAAAGAAAAAAATTTGAAGATAAAATGTTGTTATGTTACTGATCAAAAAGTCGAATATCAAGATGAATTAGTAGAGATCATAGATGAGAATAAAATAATTCAAAAATTATGGGAGAGAATTAAAAAACCAGCAGCAGGAAAAAAATCATCAATCAAACTTGAAAGAATGCTTACACATGAAAATACAATATTAGGGATTTTAAAATTACGTGAATTAACAGAATTTGTAAGTAAAAATAGAGATTATGTTTTTGAATCAAATATCAGACAATGGATGCAATTTAAAACTACAGTTAACAAAGGATTACGAGACACATTACAAACAAATCCAGGAAAATTCTTTTTTTATAATAATGGAATTACAATAGTAGTTAGTGATTTTATAGATTTAGGAGAAAATATGATTGAACTTTTTGCTCCACAAATTGTAAACGGAGCACAAACATCAAACTCAATTTTAGATCATTCAAAGAGAACAAAAAACATGGATGGATCAATGACAGTTACAATAATTAAAGCTGATGATGAACAAGAGCAAAATAATATTACAAAGTATAGAAATTCACAAAATTCAGTTAGAGGAAAAGATTTAGTTTCATTAATGGATTTCCACAAATCAATTAAATCACAATTAAAAAATTGTGGGTATTTTTATGAAATTCAGGCAGGTTCATTTGATACAAAATCAAAATCAAAACAACTAGAGTATGGCGGAGATACAGCATACAACAATTATCTTCCAGATAATCATAAAAAAGTCATTGTTGCCAAGGATGCAATTCAATCATTAGTAGCAGGCATAGAACAAAGACCAACTGAATCATACAGTTCACCATCTCAATTTCTTCCACGAGGTAGCAAATATGATCAAATTTTTAATGAGAATCTTAAAGATGATTATAGAATTATACTATATCCATATCTTGTAAAAGAATTTGCAAAAAAATCACTAAAATATGGAAAACAAGGAGGACATAAAACAAAAAGATATGCAACATTATTTTTTGTAGCAGTTTATTTTAGAATACTACATAAGAAAATTCTAGAATCTAAAGGGGATTTTAAATCAGATATAAGGAAATTAGAACCAATTTTCCATAGTTTCAAACTTAATAATAGAATTTTAAAAATTACAGATGTGATTGTGACTAAATTTTTAGAAGATACTGTTGTTGATGATGAAATTGAATTAGCAAATACAAAACACAATTTTTTCTCTCAACATGTTTGGAATGATTCAATGCTTCGAGTTATAGATAAAAAAATTAAACAAGAAGAGGAAGAAATCATATCACTGAAAAAAATAGCAAATAATTTGTTTTAATTTAAAAGGCAGTAGTCTAACCAAGTAAAAATCTTGCAGGAGGTTTACATTAGTTAAACTAGCTACCTGATTTGATTAGAAATAAGTATTATTTAACATGATTTTCTTAAGTAATAATCCAGTATGTTTTTTATATCGATAAAAAACAGAAAGAATACTTTGGGGTCAAAAGAAAAATGTTCAGTCTGTAACGGAAAAATTCAACAACGTTACAATCCAATGGAAGAATGGGAAATAAAAGGGACAATGTGCGGAAAATGTTATTCAAAAAGAGTTCACGAACATTATCCTGGAGAGCACATTAGAGTAAACAAAGACTTAGAATAGTCTCATTCTATTTTTGAATATTTATTTACACTAAAACAATTCCAAACAAGTGGATCATCTTTCACATCTTTTTCTTCTAAGAATTTAATATCAGTAATTGTTTTTTTTCTTTTTAAAAGATTCACTTGAAAACTAGAAAATTCCTTACAATTACAATCATTGAATAAACAAACATCGCCGTCGCCTTCATCATGATCTTGAGATTCATGACCACAAGTGCATAAATCACCTTTTTTTACATCACTTAGAATTTTTTTTGTATATACACCTAATCTCAGATATGCTTCGCCTCCATGACCTTTTTTAAATCGCTCATAATGTTCAGACTTTGGCAATATTTTAAAAAAAGCTAAATTAGTATCAGGTTTTTGAGAATCAGAACCCATGATAAACCAATAATCATCATCCATTTCTACAAACCTAATTTTGATGGATGAATCTAACCACCAGTGAATAGTATCATGCCATAGTGAGGCAGATTGTTTTCTATCAGTAATTAACGGAACAACATTCATTCTAAGATCATAGTATCGATATGCAACACCTACAAAGTCATCAAACCAAGGAATTCTAGAGGAAGTAGACATTGTAGCAAAATGGAGATAGAGTGTATTTATCTGATCTGAATTTACGGTAATACCCTTATATCTGAGTTTTAAAATATAGAGCACATGGTAACTTATAGAACTAGTATGCAAATTGTGGCAGATCTGTTAACAGTTACCCAATTATCAGGACAAGAAGGCATTAAAACAACATCTCTTCTAACAAAAGCAAATTTATCACATTCAAGATTATCTAAATTTTTAGATAATTTAACAGGAGCAGGTCTAATTAACAAAATTGAGTATGATGGAAAAAATACTTTTGTGATTACTTCTAAAGGAAGACAATATTTGGATTCATACATAAATTTTTCAAGTATCGCAGAATCATTTGGATTAGAACTTTAAAAACTATTTTTTAGATTTCTTTCGTTTTTCATTAAGTTTTTGTCTTTCTTTTTTATCTTTGTAACCGCTGTAGAAAAGAATCAAGATAATACCGCCGATTGAACCATAAAACAAGGGAAGAAGAGGTTGTTCACGTACTTCTCCAGTAAGGGGAGAAATCCAAGCAATAGGAATTCCCACAACCATGAAAATTAAGATTATTGTAAGATACTTATCCATACAAACTCCATTTTACAAAACCATATATCTTTTTGATTCTAGAGAAAATGATAGAAAAATATGACAAAAATATTAGAAATGATAGGATTGGTTCTTGTAGCAATTATGAGTTTAGGTTTTGTCGGATTACTTCAATCAATAGGAATTCCTATAGGAGCAAGTAATCCACTCTTTTGGGGATGTGCAGGTGGAACTCTGATGATTATAATATACAGAAAAAGAAAAAGAAAACAAGAAGGGAAAGAATAAAAATATTTTAAAAAATATCAGATAATCAATTACATATTAACCGGCAGATCTATTAAGGAGAATTTTAAAAACTATAATAGAATATGTCAGAACAAAGTAAACAATGGTGGAAAGGTTTAGGTAAAGAACTAGAAATAGATATCGAAACCTTTGATGAATAAATTACAGTAATTTCTAAATAATTTTAAAAATATATCAAAAAATAAAAGAGCCTTGAACGGGATCTGAACCCGCGACCTACTGATTACGAATCAGGTGCTCTACCAGACTGAGCTACCAAGGCACGATTGGATAAATTCATCAGAGTTAATAAAAAGCCTTTCAGAATTTGTGGTGATTGAAAAAAACAATTTCAGGAATTAGAGGAGTATTTGGAAAAGATCTGAATTTAAAAGATATAATAGAATTTTCTAACAACTTTTCATCTTTAATTAAGTCACAAAAATGTGTAATTGGTAGAGATACAAGACCTTCAGGAATAATGATACAAGAAGTAATCAGTGCAGTTCTAATGAAAAATGGAATAGATGTTTTTGATTTAGGCATAGTTCCAACTCCAGTGGTGTTTAAAGAAGCAAGAAAATATGGTGCAGGTATTGTTGTTTCGTCTTCACATAACCCAATAGAGTGGAATGGTATGAAATTCATCATAGATGGAAGAGGAGTTAATGAAAAAGAAATTCCTCAAATAATAAATCATCAAGAAATGTTAAAATCAAAAATAGGCAAAATTAAAAAAATTAAATCATCATACATAGAAGATGCAAAAAAAATTATAGGAAAAATAAAGGGTTCACCCAAAATTGCAATAGACATAGGAGGAGGAGCTGCAAAAGATTTTGCATCAGATTTGTTAAAAGATATAGGATGTGAGGTTCAAATCATAAATGAAAAATTATCAGAATGTTCAAGAGGTCCAGATCCAACTTCAGATAAATTAACAGAGTTAGTAAATATTTCAAATGAAAAAGAAATTGGATTTGCATTTGATCTAGATGGAGATCGTTTAGTAGTTGTTAGAAAAGGAAAAAAACAAAGTCCAGATATAACATTAGGTTTAGGAATTGCAAAATCATTAGAATTAGGATACAAAAAATTTGTTTTGAGTATAGATACAAGTGTATCAATTGAAAAATTCATCAAAAAGAAAGGAGGAACGGTTGTAAGATCAAAAGTTGGAGAAGCAAACGTAATTGAAGAAATGTTAAAAATTAATGCCCAAGCAGGTGGAGAAGGAAGTAGTGGGGGATTTATTTTACCAGAATTTAATTATTGTAGAGAAGGTATTCTAACAAGTGGTTTAATATCATCAATGTTAAAAAATACAGGGTTTTCTGAAATTTTAAACTATATGGAAAGTTATTTTCAAATTAGAGAAAAAATTGAAATTAATTCAAATTATCATGATAAAATAATAGAAGATCTAAAAAATAATTTAACAAAAAAATATTCAAAAATAAATACACAAGATGGCATTAAAACAATCATAGATGAAGATACATGGATTTTGATTAGAAAATCAAATACAGAAGACATTATAAGAATTTCAGCAGAATCAAATAATGAAGAAAAATGTAAAATGATAGTCAACAATACAAAACAAATGGTAAAAGAAAGTTATGACAAAATTAGATGAAAATAAAATAATTAAAATTTTTCAAACAAAATTAGGAAATAAAAAATTTATTTCAGAAGATGTTGAAGTATTTACCTTAGGTAAAACCAAGATTGTAGCAAAAACAGATACAATGGTGGAAAGTACAGATATTCCAAAAAAAATGAAACTAACAGATGCAGCAAGAAAAAGTGTAATCGCTTGTGTAAGTGATTTTGCAGCTAAGGGGGTAAAACCAAAATATGGAATTATTTCAATAAATTTACCAAAATCAATTTCACGCATAAAAATAGACAATATTGCAAATGGATTTAAAAAAGCATGTAAAGAATATGATATTTCAATAATTGGCGGAGATACAAATGCAGGAAAAGAAATTGTGTTTAACGTTTGTATTTTTGGAAATTCAAACTCCATAATTACTAGAAAAGGATCCAATAAAGGGGATTTGATATTTGTTACAGGTCCATTTGGGTATACATCAGTAGGACTAGACATATTGTTGAATAATAAAAATCAAAAAAATAATTTTGTAAAAAAAGCTATCAAATCAGTAACAAATCCTAAACCAAATCTTAGTTATGGTTTAAAAAATAAAAAATATTTTTCATCATCAATGGATTCTAGTGATGGATTATCAACTACTTTAAATGAAATGTCAAAACAAAGTAAAAAAAAATTTATTATTAACAATATACCTTCAAATAAAGATTTAGAAAAATACATAAAAAAACAAAAAGGAGATTTAAATTCAATAATATTTCATGGAGGAGAAGAGTATGAATTTATATTTACAATACCTGCAAAATATAAAAAAAATATAATGAAAAATTCAAAATTATCAAAAACACCAATTATTGAAATTGGTTATGTTGTATCAGGAAAAGGGGTTTACCTAAAAGAAAATAACAGAAACATATTGTTAAAAGATTTAGGGTGGAAACATTTCAAATAATCATTCACCATAAGAAAAATCTCTTTCAACATTATTTACAATGTAAAAAATAGATTCAGAAGGTAAAACAGAAATACACTCTTTCATCCATAAATCATCAAAATACAATAATCGTTTCATATCATCGTCTAAAAGTTCATCAGGATCAGAATTAGGATAAAGTGTATGAATTTTGTATCCTTCATTAGCAATTTCTTGGCATTTTTTTTCCAATGGTGATAAAATTATAGCGTCGATCAGAGTTATAGATTGTATCAATACAGAACCCATCAATGCAACAGCAACAACAACTACAATTGCCAATAAAATAATTGAAGCCATCAAAATTACCCAATAAATTACAGTATATGAATAATGAAAAATTTTAAGCCAAAGTAGAAGATTGAAACAATTTTAGGAAATCAATGTTTTTTAAACCCTTTAAGATCTGATAAACATTGTCAGAAATTGAAGCCAAAGTAGAAGTACCTGTGGAAACAGCTGAGGCAGCAGTAGAACAAGTAGCTGAGGCAGCAGTAGAACAAGTAGCTGAGGCAGCAGTAGAAACACAAAATCAACCAGAGACCAAAAAAGAAGGTCCAGAAAAATGGGGGATTGCTCATATTTACAGTAGTTATAATAATACAATTATCCACATGACAGATCTTACAGGTGGTGAAACAGTCTCCATTAGTTCTGGTGGAATTCACGTAAATGCAGACAGATATGAATCATCACCATTTGCTGCAATGAAAGCTGCAAATGCAGTTGTTGAAGCAACAAGAACAAAAGGATTTACAGGATTTCACATTAAAGTTCGTGCAGTAGGAGGAGTTGGTTCAAGAGTTCCAGGTCCAGGTGCACAAGCAGCTATTAGAGCATTAGCAAGAGGAGGATTCAAAATTGGAAGAATTGACGATGTAACACCAATACCTCATGACACCACTAGAAAGAAAGGTGGAAAAAGAGGAAGAAGAGTTTAGTTAACTAAATTTATTTTCACATTACATCCTCTAGAGATAAAATAATCGCTCATAAATTTAGTAAATCTTCCTGCTTCATCATTTAACTGATATTTTGCAAGTATATCGGAAAATTTTTCAGAGATATTAATTTGTAAATTGGATTTAAACTCTATTTTAAAAAATGTCCAACCAAATCTTGAAGATGGTTTGCTAAGAACATAGTTTGCGTGGCAATTCAAAAGAGTTTCCATATGAGAAAGGTGTTTTTTAATACAGAGTAGATCATCAAGGTAATTTTTTGTTCCAATTTCTAAAGTTATACTCATTTTACATCATCATTATTTGATGTATTACTAAGCTTATCAGTTAAAGATACAAATTTTCCATCTTGTTGAATGTTAATTTTTGTATCCATCCTAATACTCAATCCAATTGAACGAAATAACGCTAATAGTTTACCACCATCAAGAATTTCATTAATTTCACCAGTTTTAATTAATTCAGATAATTTTTCAATCACAACTTTAGTTTCATTTGGGAATTGAAATTCAGCATTTGTTAAAACTTCCAATCCTCTAAAGCCTAATTGTTTAATTAATAGATCTCGAGGATTAACAATTTTATCTTCAGTAGGTTTTGGAGTTTCTTCAATAATTTCACGTGATGAAATATTTTTTTGCATTTCAGCAAGACGTTTAGCCTGTAACCTTTGAAGTTCAGAATCATCATCGCTCAACCTTTAATCACACCTATAGGTATTAATTTTGCAACTTTAGTAGCAATTCCCAAATTATGTGAAACATTAACTACAGAATCAACGTCTTTGTAAGCCTCAGGTGTTTCTTCAACAACTCCATCTCGAGTTAATGCTTTGATAAATATCCCTTTATCATTAAGAGATTTTTTTACATTATCCTCAGTAAAATTTCTTCTAGCCTTTGATCTAGACATAGTTCTTCCTGCACCATGAGCAGTAGAACCAAAACTCAAATCCATAGAATTTGGTTTTCCAAGTAAAATCCAACTTGAAGTTCCCATAGACCCAGGAACTAAAACAGGTTGGCCTAGATCCCTATACCTAGAAGGGATTTCATCACGATTTGAAGGAAATGCTCTTGTTGCACCTTTTCTATGAACAACTAATTTTCTATCCTGGCCATCAACCTTATGTTTTTCTACCTTAGCAATATTATGCGCAACATCATAAACTAATTTCATATCAAGATCAGATTCTGTTTGATTAAATACACGTTCAAATGACTTTCTAGTCCAATGAGTAATCATTTGTCTATTACTCCATGCAAAATTTAATGCAGCAAACATTGCTTTTCTATAAGACTCACCTTCTTCAGAGTTATTTGGAACGCAAGCAAGTTCTCTATCAGGCAGATTAATGTTATATTTTTCCATAGCTTGTTCTGCTACTCGTAGATAATCACTACAAACTTGATGACCAAATCCTCTAGAACCACAATGAATTAAAACGGTAATTGTTCCTTCTTTAATTCCCATTCTACTAGCTGCTTCTTCATCATGTATTTCTGCAACTTTTTGAATTTCAAGAAAATGATTACCAGAACCTAAACTACCAAGTTGAGGAGCTCCTCTCTTTTTTGCTTTATCAGAAACTTTGTTTGGATCAGCATTTAAGATTCTACCATTTTCCTCACAAACATCAGAATCATTTGTTGAACCATATCCATGATCAATAGCCCAATTAACACCATTTACTAAAACTTCATCAAGTTCTGAATTAGTTAAACGAACTGCACCTTTAGAGCCAACACCAGAAGGTATTGAACTAAACAAATCATTAACTAAATCTTTTAATTTTGAACGAACAGTTTGTTCAGTTAAGTTTGAACGAAGTAGTCTTACTCCACAATTAATATCATATCCAACACCACCAGGACTAATCATTCCTTCTTCAGCATCCATAGCTGCAACCCCACCTACAGGAAAACCATATCCTTCATGACCATCAGGTAAAACAACACTGTGACTAACAATGCCTGGAATAGAAGCAACATTTCGAGCCTGCATAATAGTTCTATCAGATAGCATTTTTTGTAATAATGGCTCATCAGCATAAATTTTTACAGGAACGTTCATCCCAAGACTAGGATCAGCATCAATTTGATATTGATTTTCTCCAATTTTCTTTGGAATGTTTGACGACATAAGTATCGGTAAAATTACTTCTCAATCCAATTTAAATCATCAGAAGCATTCTAAAAATAATTTTAAATTAATAAGAATTAAAATAAAAATATGGTAGATTTTAATCAAAAAATAGTTTGTAGTAGAGTTTAATCATCCAATGATCGCAAAAATAGATGAAAAAATAAGTAGATTTATTTTCTAATATACAGATACCAAAACGATGGCAATTTTACCTATTGATAATGGTCGTTATGGCACCAAAGAAATGATGGAAATTTTTAGTGAGCAAAAGAAAGTGGATTATCAGTTAGAAATTGAGGGAGCTGCTGCCATCGCCCAAAGTGAAATAGGAATTATTTCAAAAAGCATAGGTAAAGAAATTCACAGAGCGGCAATGTCAGGAAAAATCACTGCAAAAAGAATCAAACAATTAGAAGCAAAAAGTGATCACGATACAGCAGCATTAGTAGAATCACTTAGTGAGAAATGTTCCAAAAGCGCAAGACCTTGGATCCATTATGGTCTTACAAGTAATGATTTAGTTGATACAAGTAATTCAATGCAAATGAGAGATGTATTACAGATCGTTGAACCTAAAGTTGCAAAAATGGCATCAATTCTTGCAAAAAAATCTGCAAAATATGCAAAGATACCAGCAGTAGGCAGAACTCACGGACAACATGCAAGCATTATTTCATTTGGATTAAAATTTGCAAACTGGGCTGCAGAAATGGCAAAACATGTAGAACGAATTGAAGAAATAAAGAAAAGAATTTTGATTTGTAAAACATTAGGAGTTGTGGGAACTGGTTCTTTAATGGGTGCAGAAGCACTAGAAGTACAGAAAAGAGCTGCAAAGAGGTTAAAATTATTTCCAGCAGAAGTTACAACACAAGTTGTTCCTAGAGAAAGATATGCTGAATATGTATTTGAATTAGCATTAATTGGTACAACATTAGAAAAAATTGCAATAGAAATTAGAAATTTACAAAGAACTGAAATTGGAGAAGTTGCAGAACAATTCAAAAAAGGACAAATGGGAAGCAGTGCAGTTCCAGTGAAAAGAAATCCAATAAAGAGTGAGCGAGTATCATCATTATCTAAATTAGTAAGAAGTCAAGTTACAGTTGCATTTGAAAATATTCCACTATGGCATGAAAGAGATCTTTCAAATTCAGCTAATGAAAGATTTGTAATTCCAACAGTTTCAATTTTAGTTGATGAAATGTTAGAAACAATGACTAGAATTATATCAAATTTAATGGTAAATGAAAAAAGAATTGTAGATAATCTATACATTACAAAAGGACAAATATTTGCAGAATTTGTTTTAGAGGCACTCATCAAAAAAGGCATTCCAAGATTTGTAGCCTATAGGGATGTGCAAAGAGTTGCATTTGAAGCAAATGACAAAGGAATATTGTATAAAGATGCAATTAAAAATGATAAAGCATTCTCTTCAAAATTAACAAATAATGAAATAGATTCAATTTTTGCACCAGAAAAACATCTTGGAGCAGCACCTAAAATCATTAGTAATGTTGAAAAATCAGTTCAGAGAACAATAAAAAAAATTATCTAATTTTTACTAAAGATTTATGAATTTTAGAACCATACTGCAATGCTTTTTTTCTTTTAGTGCAAGAAATTTCTGGAACACCCACATCACTAGCTAATTTACGTATGATATGTTTACGAAATAGATCATCAGAACTATGAATTTTTTCAGAAATAGGAACAGTTTTTGCATACTCTATGAAAGACGTAGACAGTAAAGGTTGTAGAATTTTCACATTAAATTCCGAAGCAACCACATTTACAGCCTTCATCATTTTTAGTTCATTATCTAATTTCAATTCCATAACCTCATTAATTCTAATTTCACCGCCAGAAAAAGATTCACGATATACATTGTATCCACAAAATAATTCATCAATACCATTACCAGTAATCACAGTATCAAGATTCAAACTTTTTGCAAGTTTAGATACATAATGAAAAGCAATACAGTTTTCATTCCAAGATAAATTATCAGTATCAATCACATTACGAATATTAGAAGTAATTGTAGGAAATGTTTCACCGTCAATTTCTAAAATATGATGGGAATATTTCAGAAATTCATTAACTTCTTTAGAAAATAAAATATCATGAGATTCAGAAAACCCAATAGTAAGCAAAACAACATCAAAACCCATATCTGAACAAATTTTTGAAACTAATGTACTGTCAACACCGCCAGAAAAAGCAATGCCTATTTTCTTTTTTGGCACTATCTCAGAAATAGAATTTTTAATATTTTTTAATAATGTCTGATTTAAGAAATCCATATCACCCACATTAAATCATAGAATTAATTTTACATATATTTCCATAAACTATGTCTAATAAAGAGAAAACAACCATAAACACAATAATAATGAAATGTTTTACTGGAAAATAAAATGGAACCTAAAGATATTTTTAAAAAAAGAAATTTTTCAAAAGTTAATTTTGATTATGAAGAATTAATTGGAAGGAATTTATCAAATGCAAATTTGAGAGAGGTGAATCTCAAAAACAGAGACATACATAACGCAAATTTAAGCGGAGCAGATTTAACGGGAGCAGATTTAAGTGATACAATATTATTTAATGTGAAATTAAGAGGAGCAGATTTACAAAATGTGAATCTTTCAAATGCAAAACTTTGGGATACTGACTTGTATGGGGTTGATCTTACAAATGCAAACATTAGTGGAGCAGATTTATTTTATGCAGATTTAAGAAATGCAGAAATAAAAAATACGAATCTAAGTGGAGTAAATTTAAGACATACAAATTTTGAGGGTGCAATATTTACATCAATAAATTTTACAAATGCAAATTATGACTTAGATACATTAGATACAATTTCAAAAAATATAAAATTAATTTTAAAAATGCAAGGAAAATTATGGTAAAATTATTAATAAATTAAGAAAACATGTAATTCGTCAATCTTTTAATCTAACAATAAAAATAATACAATATAATGAGATTATCAGAATTAGAAATAAAAGAAGAATTGAAACAATTATCAGAATGGAGTATAAAAAATGATAAACTACACAAAGAATTTAAATTTGATAATTTTAATCAAGCATTTGGTTTTATGACTAGAGCAGCTATGGAAATTGAAAAAATGAATCATCACCCAGAATGGTTTAATGTGTACAATAGAATCACAATAGAATTAACAACACATGATGCAGGAGGAATTACAAAAAATGATGTCAACCTTGCTAGAATTTTAAATGCATTAGTTTAATGTAAAAAAATTATATTCATTCAGATTATTACAGAATTTATATTATATCCATAATCAAAAAATGTCACATGACTACAAGCCCTATAATTTTAGATTCAGATTTTAAATATATAGACAAAAAGGGAAATTTACTAAAAACAAGAACAGAGTTAACAGTAGCACAAATGCTCACATTTTTAGAAAATGATTACGAGTACAATTATGAAATGACATTAAAAAATGGAGATAAAGTAAATATTGATTTTAAAACGGCTAAAGGATTTATCGAAGTAATTGATAATGATGAAGATATTCAAAAGTATAAACAAATCAAAGAAGATTGTCCAGAAGAAAAAATAATGGCAATTGGACATGCAAAATATGTTGCACAGATTAAAGAATTACAGGACATAGTATTCTACGATAAAACACCACAAACAGGTTCCATATTTTTAGAAGATGCATCATTTTCATTTGATTATGCACACATACTTCCACTAGTTGAAAAATGTTCAATTTTGCACGGACATACCTCATCAGTAATGGTAGAAATTGTAGGACAAATGAAAAATAATTTATTAGTTGATTTTGGAATAGCAAAAAAAATTATTAAAGAAGTTATAAACGAATTTGATCATAAATTTTTCATTAATAGAAAATATCTAAAAAAAGAGGATGAATCGCATTATCAAATTAGTTTTGATGGACCAAAAGGAATGTTTGATTTACAAGTTCCAAAACATACAACATATCTCCTAGAAGGAGAAGCTACAGTTGAAAATCTTTCAAGTGAAATTATAAAATTATTAGCTCCAAAAATGCCTGCAAATGTAGAAGCAGTGGGAGTTTACATTTATGAAGGATATAACAAAGGTTCTCATATAATTTCCAATATTGAAAGATAAAAAATGGAACCTAAAATATCAGAAAAAGCATGGAATCCAGAATTAGAAAAAAATATTCTGAAGCAGTGGGAAGAAGACAAAATTTATGATTTTATACCTAAAGAAAATAACTTTACAATAGATACACCTCCACCATATCCATCAGGTAGACCATGGCACATTGGTGCAGCTGCACATTATTCACAAATAGACATGATAGCACGAACAGCAAGAATGGCTGGAAAAAATGTGTATTT
>JABGZU010000079.1 GCA_018674605.1 Candidatus Nitrosopumilus sp. | reverse complement strand
TTATCACAAACTATTGGAATTTTTGCATCCATTCCTTTTAGTTGAATTATTTTGGTAGTATGTTCATCAGGACAAACAAAAATTAATTCTTTTGCAAGGGGTTTAACTTCAGATGCTCTAACAACCATTCCAGAAACACTGGTAATGTTTCCAATTGTTTCAGCATTGATTTGTCTTAAACTTCTTTCAAGTGGAAAATTAGCTATTCTTACACGAACTTCTTCCTTAATTTTTTCAGCATATTCTGGAAATCTTGTTTGTAATGCTTCTTTTATTGCTCTTGCAAAAGCATCAAAAATTCTATCTGGATTTTCAGAAAATATAATTTCTATGTGAGGTTCAGTTACAAGATCATTATAATCAACTACAATGTATTTTGCATTTTTTGGCATCATTGCATCAATTGCATCAACGTACTTGTAATTGCCTTGTTTATCTTTGAATCTAGTAAGAAATTCTTTTACTTTATCAGATAATGCAGAATCTGTAAACGTACTAGTTTGAGAACTACTCATTTTTTTCTCCCCTCACTTGATTTTCAAATTCTTTACTATTATCATAGATAGTTTTGTAAAAAATATTTTCTTCAACTGTTAATTGATTATAAATATCAGAATTTAGTTTGATAGAATCTGCAAGCTTTACAATTTTACCTCTTCTCATTCTAAATAATTCTAACAATATACTTTCAACATGATCAAAATCATCTCGATTCAATTCTTTCATTGATTGTTTTAGTTTAATATAGAAATGAGGTTCTAATGTTGATAATTGATACTCTCCAACCATTTTTTCTTTAGATAATGCTTGTTTTAATTCAGTGATCATATCAGGCATATCAATTGTAGCAATCCCACTATCATTCAAAATTTTTCCAATCCATTGAGGCATGTTATTAGTGTCACCTTGAATGCCTTCAATTTTTAATCCAGCAACATTATACTTAAAATCTTGATTTACAGTAACTTTAGCATCTTTCAGATGATATCCTATCGAATGTACTTTTTCTATTTCTTCAATTTTCATATGAGATCACTTATCATTTTTAGATCCTCAAGTATCGGATCGATCAATTCTGTTAACAATTTAGTGAGATCATTTGATCCTAATTGATCACAGGCTTAATCTAGCAATACTAGGAATGAATTTTGATTTTAATTGATAGTATTTCATAATAACCAATTCGGATTTATTAATGGGATTGGAAGTTTGGTACTCATATGTCTGCAACAGGTATGTGGGTAGAAAAATATCGACCTAAGAAAATTTCAGAAATTGTAGGTCAAACAGAAATTATAGGTAGTCTGACGGCTCTAATTAAAGATCCAACAGATATGCCTCACTTGATGTTTTCAGGTTCTGCAGGAGTAGGTAAAACAACTACTGCATTATGTATCTCAAGACAAATTCTAGGGGAAAATATCGAAGGAAATCTACTTGAGCTAAATGCATCAGATGAAAGAGGCATAGGAATGGTAAGAGAGAAAGTAAAAAAATTCTCAGGATTTGCAGGATTATCAGATGTACCATTTAAGATTATTATTTTAGATGAAGCAGATGAAATGACTTCAGATGCCCAGACAGCACTTCGAAGAATCATAGAAGATACTGCTAAAATTTGTAGATTTATCTTAATTGCAAATAATGTTTCAAAAATTATTGATCCAATTCAAAGTAGATGTGCCACATTCAAATTTACTGCAGTTTCAGAAAAGGACATTATTGGTAGATTAGAAGTTATTGCAAACAAAGAGAAAATTAAAACAGACAAAAAAGGATTAAAAGCAATTTATGATTATTCACAAGGTGATTTAAGACATGCAATTAATCTAATGCAAGCAACTGCAAGTCTTGGTGGAATTACTGAAGAAACTGTGAAATCATCAGCAGGACTAACTAAAACTACAGATGTGGATAAAGTTCTAAAAATTGCATTAACAGGTGACGTAATAAAAGCAAGAGAGAAAATGATTGAATTAATCAAAGTTTATGGAATGTCAGTTTCAGATTTTCTAAAATATATCAATTCAGCAGTCTTTAAATCAAAACATGAAAAACTATCAGAAATTTTAGAAGTAATTGCAAAGTATGATTATAGAATTTTAGTTGGAGCCAATTCTGAAATTCAATTATCTGCAATGCTTGCAGAACTTGCAAAAATA
>JABGZU010000099.1 GCA_018674605.1 Candidatus Nitrosopumilus sp. | reverse complement strand
AATTCTTAATCTAATAATTTCATCAAATAGAAATGACATTTTAGAGAATTTGGATAAAACACTATCTCTGGTTTTTTCAATTTTTTGTTTTGAGTCAAATCCATTTTCAAGTTTACCATCACAAACAAAATAATGTTTATTTTTGTAAATTATGTATGCTCGAATTGATGTTGGTATTTTTTCTTTATTTATTAAATCTGAAATTTTCATGAATAATTTTATTCAAAAATGATTATAATTTATCTCGTTGTTTTTCATCTTTGAAAATCAACTATCTTAGTTATTATTTCTCAAAATTGTTACAAAGAGTGAATGGAATTGGATGTATGTGTAACAAATGTAATTGTAATAAAACATCTCTACTAGTCACTGCAGTTTGTGATTCTTGTTTGAATGGAAATCACACAAATTCATTAAAATCTAATTTGAGACAATTAGATACAAATAAGATCTGGAGAGTTGAAACTTTAGAATCTATAGTGGTTGAACCTGAAGAATAACTTTTAGATTAAATAGAAAATAGAGATGTTTAATCCCTATTTTCATGGGAAAAACAACCTTTTTTGCATGTGGATGCTAAAATTAGGCTGTTGTTTGTTTTGTTGAATTAAACATTAAAAATTACAATATGTTTTTCATCTTTGAAAATTACTAAAATTAAACAATAAGATCACTCATACTAACCATACCTGTAATTTTTTCATTTGACGTTACAGGTAATTTGTTAATTTTATTTTTCTCCATTAATTCAAGTGCAGTTGATATTTCACAGTCCTCTTCAATTGAAATTAAAGGGCAACTCATCAGCCTACTAATTGGAGTGTCAATTGGATATGCGTGAGAACCAATTTTTATTGTATAATCTCTATCTGTAACTATTCCAATTAATTTATTTTTTTCAACTACTACTATTGCTTTTACCTTACTTGTTTCCATTAATTTGGCTGCATCTGATGCAGTTGCAGTTGATTCTAAAGAAATAGTTGTGGTATTCATAACTTCTTTAATTTTTTTAATTGAACGTTGAGAATTAAATTCCATTAATTTTATTTTTCTTAGCTCTATTTCAATGGGTTAAATGAATTTCAACTTTGAAAATCATGTTCATCAAAATCAGTACCTAGTGATACCTTTAAGATTACTGTGGAATCTGTGGTTTGAAAATCTAATTCTTTGTCTGGCAAAAAACTTCTAAACACTTGTTTTAGTAATTGTTCAGTAAATACAGACCATTTTGAACCCAAATCATGTTGAATGATAAATGAATGAATATTTCCATTAACTCTATGATCAGAATTCATTCCTGATGCTCGCATGTAATCTTCTAAAGTTTCAATACATCGTTTTAAATCATAACCTCCTTTGATGAACATTACGGTATCTTTGATGGTTGGAAAAATTAGATTAATTATTTCATCAATATCTTGTCCGTCTAAATCATCTCCAAATAATTGCAACATGCTTATGGGGACTGGAATCAATCCCATCTTTTGTGAAAATCTATCCCATTGAATGTATTTTTCTAAAATCTGTTTTACTAGAACATTTTGAGATATTCCTTTTTGGTTTGCCTCAGTTTCAAGTTCACTGATTAATTTTTCAGATAATCTATACGTGATGCTTCTTGTAGGGTCTTTTTTTGTAACATGTGTTTGTCTTTTTGAAGTGTCCATATTTCTAGTAATTATAATTTAACATTTGAGGATATTAATCGACGTATTGTTGTAATCTATCATTTAAAACACATTCAACTGATGGCTCTCCCAAATCACAATGAATTGAAACTTCCTTAATTTTACTCATATATAGAAAATATCGCTTACCATCTCGGTTAATGGAGCCTGAAACTGCCAATAATTTCCCATCATGTAGTTTCTGTAATTTTCTATACACTGTACTTAACGGAATGCCTTCCTCACTTGATATTTTTAATGCTGATTTTGGTTCATTAATTGTATTTTTTAAAATCTGTTTAGCGTACTTGTCTGCAATACATTCTATAATTGTCTGTTTTCTTGTTTCTGTAGTTATTTCTCGTGTTTGAATTAATTCTTGCACGTAGAAAATTTGTCTAAATTTGTTATAACACTACTGTTTGCAATGTCTTGCAATGAAATCATATTTGTTATATTTCCAATTAATCCTTAACCAGTAACATGAATCATCTAACTTTAAAAATATCTACAATTTCCATATCTGTCATAATTTTAGTATCTGCTTCTGCAAATTTTGCAAATGCTGAAAATGTTCCTAGTTGGATAAAAAATAACGCATTATGGTATGGGCAAGGGGAAATTACTGAGACTGAATTTTTAAATTCAATTAAATTTCTAATTGAAAATAATATCATAATATTAGAAACTGATGATAAACCTATTCAAGATCAAATTTTTGAAATCATAATTCCTAATGGAAATTTTAATGTCTCTGGTAATTCATTTTATTTACCATTAAATCTTGAAGTAACTTCCAATACTACAGTTCAATGGGTAAATGAAGATGCTGTACTTCATACAATACAAAGTCAAGATGAATTTGGAAATATTATTGGATTGTTTAACAGTGCTCCATTAACAACAGGAGAGCGATTTGAATTTACATTTACTGAAGAAGGTGTTTACAATTACTATTGTTCACTACACCCTTGGAGAACGGGTGTTGTTACTGTAAAATAATTTAAAATCACAGATGATAATCAAATCCTCTAGTTAAGTATGTTAAATTATCTTAGTTCTTGAGGATGACTCATCAAAAATTTAACCATTTCAGATCTGCCTAGAATTCTGTCATCCTCATTTATAATTAAAAATAATGCAGTGCAGTCTTTGTTTTTATTAATTATTTTTTTAAAATAAAAATTACATGAATACTGTAAAATTACCAAAAATTATCTGGAATAGAAATGATGGACAAAGTTTTGGACATGATCAATACGAATGGGGTAAACAAAAGGAGATACTAAAAATGAACATTGTAACAGAATGTAGTTTGATATCTGATACTGATAAAAAAAATGAATGTATGTTATGTGGCCAAAATTATGAATTTATTGGAAGTGAATTTTGTTCTAAAAATTGTTATGAACACTATTTTTATTCTAAATTAAATTAAATTTTATCTTCTTATTTGTACATTATAGAGTTCTTTGCCTTTCCTACTTCTTGGCAAGCAGCGTAATTGACTATTACAACATGGGCACAAAATACTATCAATTGTAATAAAAATTTCACAATAATTACATCTTTTTTGTCCTACTGCATATCTTCCAATTCCTGTGGGTTTTAGTGCCCGAAATTCTTTACATTTGCCTATACAATAAGCCATAAAATTTTTAAAAAAATATGAAACATAAACAACATGATTGCACTGCACTATCAATTAAAATTAAAAATAATCTAAAACCATAATTGAAAATCAACTTTCTATTTAATAATCATCATTTGTAAAATCACATTATGAGGTATTGGTGGATAGCAATGGCAATTACAGTACCACTTACATATTTTGGAACAGGTTATTTCCTACCGTGGTTGTAAATTAATTTTAAAAGTATATTGTGTAAGAAATAGTCAATATAGTATACTGGCATAGTGAATCTGGAACTTATTTTTTCCTCGAAATATTTTTTATTTGTACATTGTTTTGTTTTTTTAATTCTTGTTTTAGTTTGTATGCACTTAATCCTACAAATCCAAAGATTATCAATAATCCTACATATGCCAAAATAGAACTATATTCAATTAACATTGCAGACACGCCTGTCCCTAATATTCCTGGAAGTAATGATAATGCATACAACCACCATCCGCAGCATCCTAATGGAACTAGTGAAAAAAATGAGAAAAATGATGTAGCAGCAGTACTACTTGTATTTCCCCCAAATGATTTTTTCTTTAATGAACATCCTAATTCTTTACTTTTCTCAGAGACAAATACTTGAAGACCAATACCTAAACCCATTCCAAAAATTACAATTGAATTTAATTGTAAAGCAGCATTAATTGCATCTATGGGTAAAAGTGCGGGAGTAGTTAGTACAACTATTGAAAGATAAATCACAATAGTTGCAATCCCTACAATCACTGCCTTTTGAATTGGCCTCATGATTTGTCTCCATAAATCAAAGTTTCTGGATGAAATGAAACCCATGAGAACCAAAATCCTGGAAATAGGGATTTTCTTAATAATTGACTATTTTTTAATTCTCCAGAAACAGATAACCCTTCATAATTCCATTCGGACTCTGTCTGGATATCTAAAATCTTTCCCTCTTTGAATTTAAAATCTAAAACCTTTCCATTTACTTCTCTATCAAAAATTCTAGTATTTCCAGAATATAGTGAAACAAGTAGTAAATTAGAATCATCTATTTTATCATTAATGATAATTTTAGACTCAATGTCTTCTTGTGTATATGCTTTAAATGAATTATTTTCTTTTATTCCTATGATGATTTCTTTTGGAGGGATTCTATCATCTTCATTTTCTATTGGAAATAGAATTACAGGGTTTGTGTAATAGTTTTTGTAAGGATCAGTAGCGTATGATCTAATATGTCCTGTATCTGTAGTCAATACTTGGGTACCTGGATATGCTTTCTTCCAATCTCTCCATGTAATTATATCAAAAGGAATTGTCTTTAGTTCATCCCCGCTTAACTCTCCTGTAATGGCAATACCTAATCCTTGACTCCAATAGGATTCAGTTAGTCTATCGTACATTACCAAATTACTATTGTACAATTTACCTGAAGTTCCAAATTCCACTGTTGTACCATCTAATGTTCTATCAAAGACTTGATTTGTATAACATAAAGGACAATAGGTTACTGCTACGGGAATACCTCCTATGACATCATTTACAATTTCATGCCATACCAAAATGAATAGAGGATATGCTTTAGTTTCGCCATTAATGTGTAAACCAATTACAACATCTGAATCTGTTACAAATTGAGAATCATCCACTGTTACAAATTTTGGATTATCGATTGATGGTATTCCATCTTTTGGAGGTCCGCCTCCTCTAATCTTATCTAATGGTATGATGTGTTTTTCTCCATTTGTAATCATAATATCTGATGTTGAGGATGGAATTGATACATTGGAATCTGATTTTATTTCTTCTGGAAATACTGCTAAAATGGATATAATTCCTATTACTATCACTACTCCTAGAATAATTAATTTAGTTTTCAAATTCAATTAATTATTAGTTTTTAAAATATTTAATATCATTCCCAAATTTGTTTTAAAAATAAATTTCAGTCTTTGATTTTTCTAATAATTTTCTTAATTTGTCTATATCCCAATACTGGTAAAATACAAGATGGACATCCAATTTGAGATATTGAACAACAACACAGGCAGAAACATTCTCCTTTTGTATGGTTACAATCTGGACAGTTCATGAATTCTATTTGTTTAAAACCTATTTAACAAAATTCCCAAATCCTATTTTTTTTCTGAAAATTAAAATAAACGATAAATATCTAAAGTTAATTTAATTACTTTATGGTTATTATTTTAAAAGAAAATATTTTACAAAAATTAATTTATCTAAATCAACTCAAAAAAGAAAATAAAGAAACAAGAAAGTTACAAAATAAGAGATATCGTGAAAAACATCGTAGTATTCTTAATCTAAAAAAACGATTATCCTATCAAAAGAAAAAATACCTTACAAAATTAAATTCTATTTAACCTGCATACTTTTTTTCACGATCAAATTTTGCTTCCACTTTTCTAATCACAACATACAGTGTGGATAAATTCTCAGTTAGTAAATTTGATGGAAAAAAGGTTGCCCCATACCCCTCTCCTTGTCTTGTGATGAACCCATTTTTTTCTAATACATCAATACTATGAGTCACTGTTTTGTAGTCAAGTTCTAATTTTTTTGATAACTCATTTGGATTTTTAGGCTCTTCAGTTATGGCACAAATGATTCTTAATCGGGTAAATCGTCCTCCCATTCCAGTAAATACTGCTAAAAACCTATTTTTCATGTCTTTATCGACTTTAATATCCTCATAATTTGGAACATTTTTGAATATTTTACTTCTACATAGTGAATCAAATGGCATGGTATCCTAATTTGAAAACTAAAAAATATAGTTTTAGTCAATTTGGGAATTTACTTTAATACAAAATTTGTAATTTTATACCTAATGACTAAAAACGTACAAAAAATTAGCCTACTTGCAATAATTCCAATTATTGCAGTTGCTATGACCTTTGTTCCTATAACTGATGTTAATGCACAAAAAATTTGCGGAGATCGTCTGTGTATTTCAGGAGATGTTGAAGATGAACGCAAAAAAATGCGAGACTCTTTTAGTGTATCACCAACTGAACCTACAAAAATTATTGATGTTGCAGAATCTGAAAAACAAATAGAGCCAGGCAGTATTCTAAAATTATCTCGTGCAAGTGTTCCTGCAGATATTCCATTACATTTGGGATATTACAATGGAGATTCAGTTTATTTCATAATTACTGATGCAAGTGATCAAAAACATGCCACAGTAATTTCTGAAAAACAAGGATGGAATGTTGAAGTATCGCCACCCCTTGAAAATACTCCAAAAGAATCACTATCCACTGCATACATGTTTGTAAATGGTGTAGATGGTGAAGGAATTCATGGGTATCAAAGTGAAATAGTTACTAGTACTCCTGCACAAACTGAAACGTATAGTGCATTAACTTCTCATGTGCATGTAATGTGGACTGATGAAAGTAATGCCAGAGTTTTAGATTCTGAGCAAGCAGTAATTGATGCTGAGATAAATGGTGAAGTAACTTTAGTACCACTTCCAGTAGTTTTGAATATGCCGCAAATCGTTTGGCCTGATGGTCAAATGACAATTAAAGAAGACAAGACATTAGATGATGCTACCCCTTATGGTAAAGCACAAGTTTTAGACATTGATTTAGATGAAATGACTGTAACTTTTGTAGCTCATAGAGGTTGGGGTCCTGATGGTAGAACCATTTACTATATTGTAACTGATGCTACCCCTTCAGGTCCTGCAAAAATGATGGGAGTAGTTAATGCTCCAACATTAGCAGCAACTCTTGCTAGTCCTTCTGCAATTGATTTGTTTCAATTCAAAAATGGAATTAGTGGTTCTGGTCCCTTGGGATTCCAAGCAGGAATTGCAGCAGGTGCACCAGGTGATGAAAACTACTCACCATTATGGAGAATATTCATGATTAAATGGGTTGATCCAGAAAATGCAGTAGTTTTAGAAAACATGAATGACATTAGCTACTATCAACAACAAGGTCTAATAGAAATTGGAATGGCAAGACCAATGAACAGTGATCATATTGTGAACTGTCCATTCATTGATCCATTCCAATAATTCTTTTTTTTAAAAATATTGATTATGGAATTTTATATCTAATAATTTTAGATTTATTTTTTTATTATTCATAATGTATTGTTTAATGCAGTTAGAATTTACAGTTATTGTAGTTTTATTATAATTACAATTATTTTATTTTTGGTTGAATGATTGTTTGTTCTTTGATAATTTTTAATTTTTCAAGTAAATCATCAATAGTTTCACCTTCATTTGCAACTAAATTTACGTGACCTAGTTTTCTTAGTGGTTTTGAAATTTCTTTACCATACATTTTCAAAAATACATTTTTGGAATCAATTTTCAATGGAATGTATTCGCCTTGAAATTCTTTTGAGCCTAAAATATTATGCATTACTGTATTGTGAATCAAATCTGTATTGTTTAACTCAATTCCAAGTATTGCCCTCAAATGCTGCTCAAACTGTGATGTATTACTAGAGTGTAATGTGTGGTGGCCTGAATT
>JABGZU010000072.1 GCA_018674605.1 Candidatus Nitrosopumilus sp. | reverse complement strand
TGTTTGGGCTGCTGGTGAGGCTGCATGTAATAGTGTACATGGTTCAAATCGTTTAGGTGCAAATTCCACTTCAGAATGTATTGTTTGGGGTAAAATTACTGGTGAATTGGCAATTGAATACATTCAAAATAAAACAACTTCTAATCCTTGGCCACATCATTTAGTTGCTCTAGAAGAAAAAAGAATCTATGATGGGATATTTCGAGGAAATGGTGATGTTAATCCCTATGAAATTAGACAAGAACTTACTGATACTTTAAACAACAAAGCATATGTTTATAGAAATGAAACTGATCTTGTTGACGGCTTAAAGAAAGTTCGTGAATTAAAAAAACTTGCTTGGAAACATGTTGATGATAAAGCAAAAGAGTACAATACTAACTTTTCAAATGTTATGGAACTTGATTCTATGTTTAGAGTTGCAGAGGTAATTTTAGTTGGTGCAATTAATCGAAAGGAATCTCGTGGTGCACATGCAAGAACTGATTATCCTAAACGTGACGATGCAAATTTCTTACATCATACACTTGCATATTATGATCCTAATGAACCAATTATGAAAACACATCCTGTAACAATTACTAAATATCAACCAGTAGAGAGGAAATATTAGATGACTGAAGACGAACATCGTGAAGGCATTAAAGGAATGGTTAATCCTGGTCGTTATGGAATTGAACGTGTTGCATATCTGTTAATGCGTTTAAGTGGATTGGGATTATTGGGATATTTTATTGCACATATTTATGAAACAAGTAATATTTTACGAGGTCGAATGGGTTGGGATGAATTTCTTGCATTAACCCAAACTACTGAAGGACATATCTTTTTGGCTCTTGTAATTGGAATGTGTGTTTTTCATACTGGAAATGGCATTCGAATTATGTTGGGACATGGTGGTGTTGGTGTTGGTAAACCTGCTAGACCTGATTATCCCTATGAACCAGCATCTCAAAATTATCGACATAAAATAGGAATTTACTCCTCTATTCTTCTTGCAGCAGTTGCAATGATGTATGGATTGGCAGTAATGTTTGGTGAATAAAATGAAAGAAAGTACAATAATGAAAATTCACTATGGCACTGCATTAGCTGCTGTTGGTTTAGTTGCAGTTCATATTTTGATGCGTCTTACAACTGGATTTGCTGACTCTTTAGAATATGAAAATGTTTTAGCTAATTATCGTTCTATTCCATATGTTGTAATGCTTGAACTAATTTTGATTTTACTTTCAGTACATGGATTTAATGGATTACGAGTTATCTTGTTAGAATTAAAACAAGGTAGAGTATATGAAAAAGCTGTTTCATATGGTTGTGTGGTGGCAATGATTGGATTAATTGGATATGGTTCAAGAACAATTATTATGACAAATATCGGGATGGTATAGAGATGGCTCAAGTATCTCGAATTGCAGATGAACAAGTGTCTACACCCTTATCTTCAGCAAAATCTATTATTCTTAGAATTTCTAAATTTAATCCAGAGTCTGATGATTCAAGCAAATTTATGGAATTTACAGTTCCTTATCAAAAATGGACTACTGTATTAGAAGCAATTCTTGATGTCAAAAAACATTTTGATCATTCTGTGGCTGTTCGTTATTCTTGTAGACAAGCTACATGTGGATCTTGTGGTATGTTGATTAATGGAAAGCCTAGACTTGCATGCTTTACTAAAATTAGTGAATTAGATTCTGATGTTATCACCGTTGAACCTATGAATAATTTTCCAGTAATTCGTGATTTGGCAGTTAGGTTTGAAAAATTATTTGACACACATCAAAAAATTAAACCTTATCTAATTCGTGATGATTCTGAATTAGAATCTGATGAAAGAGAATTTTTACAATCTCCTAAAGAAGTTGAACAATATATTCAATTTGCTAATTGTATCAAATGTGGATTATGTAATTCTGCATGTCCAACAATGACTACTGATTCTTCTTTTGTTGGACCTCAAGCATTAGCACAAGCATATCGATATGTTGCTGATAGTCGTGATAAGGGAAAAGACGATAGATTAAACATAATTGATGAATCTCATGGAATTTGGAGATGTCATTTTGCTGGTTCATGTAGTCAGGTATGTCCAAAAGGTGTTGATCCTGCAATGGGAATTCAATTTCTTAGAGGATACTTGTTAGGATTTAGAAGTTAATCTGTTTTTTTTGGAAGTTCATTTACTTTATTTGGATTAGGACTATTGTTAACCTGATTGTTGATTTGTTCTGCCATAAAATGATTTGATACATTTACTTTGACATCTTCTACACCGTCTACCTTCAAAAGATAATCATGAACATCTTGACAAATTTTGAAACCAAATACTGCTGGACAAAAAGGACTAGTTAGATGTAAATCCACCTTAACATTACTATCATTGATATCTACCTCATCAATTAATTCTAATTCCACAATGGATGTATTAATTTCTGGATCCACAATTTTTGATAATTCATCAAAAATTTTGACCCTAAGTAATTTGATATCTTGACTCATGTTGGCAAAAACATTCATGCTATATATAACCATTTTAGAACATTAGGTGATGTATCGTTCACGACTTGGTACTGATTTAAGCAATATCACTCTAGATTATGTTTCATC
>JABGZU010000038.1 GCA_018674605.1 Candidatus Nitrosopumilus sp. | reverse complement strand
CTTAAGAAAGATTTAAAAGGATTCTGAATCAGAATAATTCCATAATGACTCTTCCAAAAGGATTCGGATCTGGCAGTGCTGGTGGTTCATCAAGCTCTGATGTAGAACGAATGATTGGACGACGCGTTGAAAACATGACTGGTATGATTACTATTTCATTCTGGGCAGCATTGATAGCTACTTTCGGTGGTACTGCAGCTGGATACTTCTATTATCCATGGGCATATCCAACAGCAAGTGGTCACTTTGCATTCATCGTACTTACAATCATAGAATCAATTGGTTACATCTTCTGTGTTAAAGTCATGGAAGAAGGTTCCAACAAGAACAGCAATGGCATCGTTGGTGCTAGTGTTGGTGGTGCAGTTGTATTCGTACTATTTGTATCACTCTACGTTGGTTGGTAACCAGAAGGAAAACCCTTCAGATACCACTCTTTTTCATTTTAATTTAAAAAATAACTATTTTTGATCGTATTTCTGTCCAAGTCTGAATTTTTGATGACGATCTTCATTATACTATAAAATTTTATATACCGACCGTTTCCTCAACTCCGTATGGTCTGGTTAAGACGATGTACACACTACTTATTCATAGTAGTAGTTGCAGTTAACTCAACACTGTTAACAATTAACGCAGGAGACTACATCTTCTACACTGACTGGGCTTGGACTTCGTACACGGTATTTTCAATATCGCAAACGTTGATGCTTATCGTAGGTGCAACATATTACCTAACGTTTACAGGCGTTCCAGGCACAGCAACATACTATGCCCTGATTATGACAGTATACACATGGGTAGCCAAAGCCGCATGGTTTTCACTTGGTTATCCGTATGACTTCATTGTAACTCCAGTTTGGCTCCCATCAGCAATGCTGTTGGATTTGGTTTACTGGGCAACAAAGAAGAACAAACACTCTTTGATACTGTTCGGAGGCGTACTTGTAGGAATGTCTTTACCATTATTCAATATGGTAAACCTGATAACAGTAGCAGACCCACTTGAAACGGCATTCAAATATCCAAGACCAACATTGCCACCATACATGACACCAATAGAACCCCAAGTAGGTAAGTTCTATAACAGTCCAGTTGCACTGGGCGCAGGTGCAGGTGCAGTTTTGGCTTGTACATTTGCAGCACTAGGTTGTAAATTGAACACTTGGACATACAGATGGATGGCCGCTTGGTCTAAGTGGGACTAACACCCAACCTTTTTCATTTTATTATCTACTCTTAGGGGACACTCTACACAAATTTGATTAAAAAATACTGCACAACTTGTGATCTTTTGTTGTCTATTTTGACAATATGCAATTTTGTGATTATATTATGTGAAGCAAGAATATGGTCAGATACTTGTCACACCAAAACCATTTGTAAAATGGGCTGGTGGAAAGCGTCAATTGATTTCCGTTTTGAATGAAAATTTACCAAAATCTTTTGGTACTTATTTTGAACCATTTCTTGGAGGTGGTGCATTGCTGTTCAATATGTTAACTGAAAAAAATAAACAAAAATGTAATATTTCTGATCTTAATACTGATCTTGTTTTAGCATATGTTACTATTCGAGACAGGGTTGATGATTTAATATCTTCATTAAAACAACATGAAAAATATTATCAAAAAGATTCTAAGTCGTACTATTATTCAATTAGAGAAAGTAATCCTAGAAATGAAATTGAAAAAACATCTCGATTACTTTTTTTGAATAGAACTTGTTTCAATGGATTGTATAGAGTAAATAGCAAGGGTAAATTCAATGTCCCTTTAGGTAAATACACTAATCCAAATATTGTAAATGAGGATAATTTACGCTCAGTAAGTAGTATTTTGACTTCTAGTAAAGTTACTATTCAATGTCGTGATTTTGAAGCAGTTTTACGTGATGCAAAAAAAGGTGATCTAGTCTATTTTGATCCGCCTTATCAACCAGTTACTGATACTGCTAATTTTACTAGTTATACAAGTAGAAATTTTACATATGATGATCTAAATCGATTAGCAGATCTTTGTATGAAATTGGACTCCAAAGGATGTAATGTTCTTCTATCCAATTCTAATTCTAAAGAAGTTGTAGATATGTTTTCAAATAAACCCTGGAAAATTAGTAAGATTAAAGCAAATCGTTCAATTAATTCTAATTCAAATAAAAGAACTGGACATTTTGAATTATTAATTAAAAATTATTAGAAGCTTCCAACGGGATCTGAACCCGTGACCTTTACATTACCAATGTAACGCTCTACCAGACTGAGCTATGGAAGCACAAAAACTCTCTGTAGAAAATCCTTATAATTCTTCATTCTTGATGATATTTTTCTAAACTGTTAAATTTCATTGATATTTGTAGTCTTTTGGAGGAGTAATCAAGCCTGGCCAACGATGTAGGACTTAAGATCCTATCTTTCAGGAGTTCGTGGGTTCGAATCCCACCTCCTCCATTACTTTATTTTGGATTTTTAATGCCTCTAGCGTTTAAAACTTCATAGACATCTGGTAATGAAAATACATACCCTACATGCACGCAATCTTTTTCATCACACAACTGACAAAATAACTCTCCTTTTTGAATTGCCACTTCTGCAATCCTATTTTTCATATTATCTTTTAGAATTACACGATCATCGTCTATGGAAATTTTTTCTATTTTTGGAGCATATCTTGCGAATGTCTTATCTTTATGCATCATCTCCTCTAACATGTAAGTTACATAACCTGAAAAACTATTGACACCTTTCATTGTTAGGTCGTCTTTACTCTTTTGATAAACATCATGGAATTTATCGTAGACCGTTTCTGAAACTGTGATTGATTTGAATCCTGCTTTTGGCAATTTACTTTTCCTTACCGTACATTAAAGTACTCAAGTATATAATGTTTTATTTTAAAATTTTGACTTTGTAAAAATTAGTCTTTATACAATACCTTCACATCATGTCATTATGGTTAGAGGTTATCTTACTGAAGAAATTAGAGAAAAATTGATTTCTGTTTTGAAAGATTCTGATAGTGGAATGTCTGGAGTTGAAATTTCTAAAAAAATTAATGTTAACCGAGTAACTATGATAAAATATCTTAAAGTTTTTGCAGCTGAAGGTTTACTTCGTCAAAAAAATATTGGTAATGTCACGTTATGGTTTTTAAAACCTGGTCAAGAATCTTTTACTTTTCCTGATGATTATTTCAAAGTGACTTCACGATATCTTGAATTATTAGTTAAAAATAACGAAGACAAAATTTACTCTCTTATTCAAAATTGTCTTGGTTCTGGTGCATCAATAAATCAATTGATACTGGAAATAATTTATCCTGCTATTAGTCATATTGATGAACTATATGACTCTGGAAAAATTGGATCTGCTGAACAAAACCTATTGAAAACGACTATCTCCAAATCCCTTGCTATTTTTAATCAACTTCCAATAATCTCTGATCCTAAAAAAAATGTAGTTGTAATTGCTGCTGATCCTAAAAGTGTATTAATTTCTGAATCTGCTTCTGCTTCTTATCATTCTGATGGGTGGGTTGTTTCTCATTTAGGTGACATGTCTTCTGCAATCAATGTTTTATTTGATTTAGATTTTCAAAAATTAATTGGAAAGATTTGGAAACAAAAACCTGGTATTTTATT
>JABGZU010000039.1 GCA_018674605.1 Candidatus Nitrosopumilus sp. | reverse complement strand
TCAAGTAGTAAATTCATGTGTTGGTCAAAACCTAAGAGAGTACCTCTAATGGTTTTACTTCCTTTGAGTTTAATCAATACAACTTGATTAATACTCTCATCCAATACTTTTACTGCCATATCAACGGACATCTATATCACTCATTGACTTGAATGTAAAGGGATTATATTAAAATATCATTGTGTGCCTATGATCGGCTTTCAGTAAGGTAAGTTTGACACTTTTTTGATAAATTCTCTATTACTTCAGTTAAAATGATTTTACCGTCTTTTTTTGTTGCTTTTGTGGGATCTCCCCAAATTCCATTTTTAGTAGCTTTTGGAAATGATTGATTAGCTAATTTCCCAATTTTTGCTATTTCTTGTTTTGTCATTTTATCTGTGATTAATCCTTTTTTAGCTGATTTCATTTTAACATTTTTTGAAATTGCTAACATGAGAGATGTTTCTACAAATCCCGCATGATCAAAATCCCTACTCATAAAATGCCAATATGATAATGCAATAACTTTGAGTTTATTTTTCAAAATTTTCTGTAATTTTACATCTATATTTTTTATTGATTTTAAATTTCCATGATGGCCATTAATTATGAAAACTGTTTTGATATTATTTTCCAACAATGATGTACACAAATCTATTAGAACTGTACGTAGTGTTGATTCTCTTATACTTAGATTAAAAAATGGAGCATGTTCAAATGAAATCCCATATGTTATAGTTGGAAGAAGAAGATATCCTTTTTTATCTGCTAATTTTTTTGCAACTTCTGATACAATATCTGAATCAGTTGAAATTGGCAAGTGTGGTCCATGCTGTTCAATTGAACCAATTGGAATGATTGCAACTTGTTTTTTGTTTTTAATTAATTTTCTAAGAACTGGATCAAATTGAGTTTTAATATCTACCATTTAATTCACTTTGATTTTATGTGAACTTTTCTCCAACGAACTTCTAATTTATTCTCTAAATGCATCTTTGTTGCTTTGAGTAACGTATCTGCCTCTAGTTTCTGTCCCTTTGCTTTTATTTTCTCTAAAGTGTCATCTGGATCAACCTTAAAGGAATCTTGAAAAATAATTGGTCCTTGATCTAAATTTTCTGTTACGTAATGTGATGTTACACCAACAATCTTTGTACCTCTTTCATAAGCTTGAGCATATGCTGATGCACCTGGAAATGCAGGTAATAATGATGGATGAATGTTAATAATTCTATTTGGATATCTCCATACAAAATTAGGACTGAGTATTCTCATGTATCTTGCAAGTGAAATTAAATCAATATTGTATTTTTTACAAATTTGAATAATTTCTTCTTCTGCTTTTGCTTGATTTTTTTCATCAATTGTAATAAACGGAATTTTTGCTCTTTTTGCTAATGGCTCCAATGATTTTTCTGTGCCTATTATTACTGAAATTTTTCCTTTGAGTGATTTTTTATTATCAATAAATGTCTGAAGACAAAGTGGTTCTTTTGTTACAAATACTGCAATATTTTTTTCTAAATTAGTTTCATGATGCGTATTTACATCCATTTTTTGCTTTTTTGCTAAATCTTGAATCTCAATATCAAATTTCTTTACATCTACTTTTTTAGAAAATGAAACTTCTAAGTACATTCCAAAAAGATTTTTGATTACATTTTGGTTTACTTTTTCAATATTACCGCCTTTTGAAAATGCAAAATTAGTAAATGTAGCTACAATACCTTCTCTATCTTTACCTACAACTGTAATTCCAACTACTGTTTTTTTCATAACCTTGTATACTGAAATTTTTCTTATTATTAATCATTCACAGAAATTAACTGGTGCGGGAGGTGGGATTCGAACCCACGAACTCCTAAGAGATAGGGTCCTAAACCCTACGCCTTTGACCAGGCTGGGCGACTCCCGCAACGACTTGACCATTAAACACAAATTTATCTATTATTGAATAACTTTATGGCAAAATTTTTTGGAACTAATGGAATTCGTGGAATATTTTCTGAAGATTTTACTTTAGAATTTGTTCATGATATGACTTTGGCCATTGGAACCTATTTTGAGAAAGGACCTATCTTGATTGGTTATGATGGACGAGAATCAAGTCCAATAATTTG
>JABGZU010000064.1 GCA_018674605.1 Candidatus Nitrosopumilus sp. | reverse complement strand
TCTTTTGGTGTAGCTAAATTTGGTAAATATGGCATATGTGCACAAATTGCAAATCTATCAATTTTACTAGCTTTTAATTTAGATTTAAAAGCATCAATTGTTTCTTTTGTTATCTCTTTTGCATGCCATGATCTTGGACTTCTTGTAAATATCTGAAATGCAGAACAATTTCTTTCAACTGCATTATCTATTGATTTATCAATTGAACCTGATGCTGAGACATGACAACCAATTTGCATACTTAATCAATTCCTTAAAACATAATTTAAACCAGCGTTCAAATCTTGAGAATCAGATTTTTATGTAAATTATTTAGATAACTATTATGCTAGTTCTTGGACAAGATGAAAAAGCAAAATATCCATTTTTGGCTGACGCTGGAGAGTATTTGAAAGATAAGGGTTTTTCTTTAACTCAATTTGGTACAGATCCTGTTTTAAAATTATCCGTTGAAAAAGCACTACATAGAATTAAAGTTGCAGCAGCAGGTGAAGTGTATAAATCCGATTTAATTGATGGTTATGCATCAAAAGACTATGTTCTTGAAAGAGAAGTATTTTCTTTTCTTTTAGCTATAGTTCTCATAAAATTAACTGGTATGTCTACATTGGTCAAAAGATTTGCATTAGCTGAAGCTCGAAGAGCAGAGAATTATTTGGAAAAAGATTTGGGAAATGCTTCTAATAAATCAAAAATTGATTTAGCAACTAGAATTATTCATGATTTATTTAATATTGAAATAATTAAAGAAAATGATTTTTTTGTAATACCTGTATCTGATTATCTGAAACATTCAGTTACTTTTCATGAACGTGAATGGAAATTAATTAACAGACATGTTGAAAATGGAAAAGTCTTTCTTACTCCTGATAAAACAGTTAGATTAATTCGAAAAGAACTAGGAAATTATATTAGCTCAAAAATTATTAATGCTCCTAAACCCTCTATGATTCCTGGACTTGAAGTAATTGTAAATGAATTAATTTCAATTTCTAAAAAACTTACACCAACATACACCATAACTACTGGAGAATATCCTCCTTGCATAAAACATGCAATTGATGTACTTGAAAAAGGTGAAAACCTTCCTCATTCTGGAAGATTTATGCTTGCAACTTTTCTTTTATCAAAAGGACAAACAGTTCAACAGATTGTACCATTATTCAAAAATGCGCCTGATTATAATCCTCGAGTCACACTTTACCAACTTAATCACCTTGCTGGAACTTCCGGTAGTGCAACAAAATATACTTGTCCTTCTTGCGAAAAATTAAAAACGCAAGATCTTTGTTTTATAACAAAAGAATGTGATAATATTATCAATCCATTACAATTTGGAAAAAAGAGAAAATGATGAATGAAATTAATATTAAATTTTTAGAAGATTCATTTAAAAAATATTATTTTAATCATTTTGATCTTATTACTACTCCTGAACGTACATCTGAAAGGGAATTTGGTTATCAGAAATTTAATTCTGGAATGTTTAGACATATTTCAATTAAAGATGATAAAGAACTACATCTATTGTTTATACAAAATGTTCCATCTGATGTTTATTGTTCAAATGCATATTATTCATTTCCTAATTCTCCTATGAATGAAAAAGATTGGAAAGAAGCAGATTTAATTTTTGATATTGATGCAAAAGATCTTAATTTATCTTGTAGAAAAAATCATACTGTATCTATTTGTAATGAATGTAACGAAATTTCAAAAGATGTTAATCGATGTTTAAAATGTAATTCAAGTAAATTAGAAAAAAAATCTTTACCTTGTAAAAATTGTATTAATGCATCAAAAATTGAAGTTGATAAATTATCTAATGTTTTAATGGATGATTTAGGAATTGATAAAGAAAATATCCATGTTTATTTTTCAGGTAATGAGGGATTTCATGTTTATGTTTTTAATTCACAATTTCAAAAAATTATTTCTAAAGAAAGATCCGAACTTGTTGATTATATTATGTTTCGTGGTGCCATACCTGAAACATTTGGTATGAAAAAATTTAAACCTAATAGATCATTATTTCCAGATTTTAATCAAAAAGGTTGGAATGGAAGATTTTCAAAACAAGTTTTTGGTTCAAAATCAAGACGTTCAAAAATTATTTCAGAATTACTTGTTAATGGTTATTCTTCTTTTCAAAAAACTCTTGATGATGTATCTGAAAAAATTGGTGTTAAAATTGATCCTAATGTAACTATGGATGTTCATAGAATTTTCAGATTACCTGGTTCTATTAACAGTAAAAGTGGTCTTACCAAAATCCTTTGTACTGATTTAACAAAATTTGATCCATACAAAGATGCATGTTTTCTTAATGATGATTCTGTTGAAATTTTAGCTAATTGTCCAATTGAATTTAAACTAAAAAATAAAAAATTTGGTCCATACATTAATGAAAAAATAACACTTCCAACATATGTTGCAGTGTATATGATTTGTAAAAAATTAGCAACACTTGTTTAATTTTGCTGGTAAGGCTTTAATTTAGTAAATCATGATTAAATGTGATTTTGTATAGTGCCTCTACTGATAAACAAACTCCACCTCCTGATGCTGGTAAATTCATCAGATTAGTCATTGTTGCCATTATTGGAATTGTAATTTTTGCCATGGTTGGAAATCAAGCAGTTATTCTATCCATGAATTTTACTGAATTTGGAGATCAGTTCACTAAACCTCTTTACTATACACTCATTTCAACTCTAATTTTATCTGCTATTGCTCTTATTCGTGTAAACATTGCTAGTAGAGCTTCAATTTTCTGGTATGGAATTAATACTGCAATTGGATTTATTGCTAGAGGTCCTCAACAATCTGTTTCAACAGATATTTCAAATTTTAAAGATTACAAACTAACTTCTCCTCAATTCATTCTTTGGCAAATTACTAAGGTTCTGTTATTTGGTGCATTCTTTGCAAATATCATGTTTGGATTTGCAGCAATGTCATTTATTGATGGAAATACTTTGGGTATTGAACACTTACCAAATTTGTTTTCTTTACCATTTGTAACTCCTGATACTAATCCAAACTATGCGTTTGAACAAGTAGTTCCAATGATCCCTGCACTAGTAATACTAATCCCACCAATGCTTGCAGCAATTAGTTTACGTTTAGTTTTGTATGTTGGAATTCATAGAATAATTGATGTCGCTACTTCCTATTTACAAGATTCCAAAGAAGGAAAACCTCGTTATCTAAATTATGTTTCAACTATTGAAGGTATTTTTGGAATTGGTATCCTTTGGATGGCTGTTAATCTTTTCTTTACTGATCAAATTGATTATAATACAAGATATGTTATTGGTGGTGCACTTGTAATTGGTTTTGCTTTAATTGCATTTTCAATAGCTGATAGAATTAGAGCACGTGTTTTAACTCACATGTTTAAACGTGATGTCATAATACGTATCGTAACAATTCTTGTTATTGCACTTATGGTTGGTGGTGTAGTGGCAGTAAATAACAGCATTGCTGATGCAAAGAAAATTGAATTTTTAGGTCCATATACGGCTCAACAAATTGGAGTAAATAGATATCTTGGAGAACTAAATGATGTTCAGGAAAATATTCATGATGTACAATTAACATCTGTTTCTGCAAATAATATTAAAAATTATGTAAAACAAAATAGTGATGTTCTTGATGTTATTCGAGTTTGGGATTGGGAAGCTGCATTTGCTAAATTAAAACCTGAGATAGGATTAATCCCATATGTTGATTTTGAAGATAATGATATTCTAAGATTTAACAATACTTTGTATTGGACTGCATCGATGAAACCAATTTTGCCATCATCTGTTAGTCTTGATAACCGATGGTACAATGAGCACCTTGTTTATACTCATGTTCC
>JABGZU010000041.1 GCA_018674605.1 Candidatus Nitrosopumilus sp. | reverse complement strand
TTAGAATCAAGGGATAGAAGTTTTTCACATAATGTTAAGACTTTATCATATTGCTTCAAACTTTCAAGAGCAAAAATTTTATTTTTTAATGCATATGTATCAGATGGTTTTATTTCAAGAACTTTATCACAATAAACAAGCATTTCTTCATAATTTTTTAGATATATGAGTGATAATGAAATATTTTGTAAAGCAAGCATATCAGATGGATCCTTTTTGAGTAAATCTTTGCAGTAATTGTATAATTGATCATAATTTTCACCATTAAACATTCGAGTAATTACATTTGTAGGATCAAGAAGGTCAATCATTTTATTATTTTACAATATCAAGTAGTGCTTTTGCTTGTTTGTAATGTACTTCATCTATCATTTTTCCATCAACTGTTGTAGCACCTTTACCTTTTTTTGTTGATTCTAGGTATACCTTACAAACTTTTTTTGCCCATGAAATTTCAATTTTATTAGGATAAAATGATTTATGGACTGTAGAAATTTGATCTGGATGTATTACACTTTTTCCAGCATATCCTAAGCTTTTTCCAAAAGTACAATCCTTTTGTAATCCTTTCAAATCATTTAGATCTTGCCAAATACCATCAATAGCAGATATTCCTGCAGCTGCTGCATCAACAGGAATTTTATATCTAGAATATTTTCCACCTGGAGAGTCTTTAGTATATTCAACACCAAGATCATTTAGTAAATCAAAAATTCCAAAAACAATAGCAGTAACACGTTTTCCAAAAGATGCAATCAAGTAAGAATTAACAACACCTTCAGCTGATTCAATAGATGGAATAATTTGAATTGGTTTTAGTTTTTTAGATTTTTCTAATCCTGAAAGGATTTTTTGAATTTTTTTTAATTCTCCAATATTATTCACTTTAGGAATTACTATACCATCAATTCCTTTTTGTACAATTTCTTTTAGATCTGCTGGAATTTTTCCAGACAAAGGAGAATTAGTTCGCACGAAAATAGAAGAAGAATATTCTGGACGAGATTTTAATGCAGTTTTAATTAATTTTCTAGCACTAATTTTTTCATCATCTGGAACAGAATCCTCTAAATCAAAACAAATAACATCAGCTTGAATCTTCTTGGCCTTTTCTAGAAATCTAGGATTATTTCCAGGTACAAAAATAAGGCTACGGAAGAGCTGAGTCATTAAATGACTAAGCGCCTTCAGGCTTCATTAAGATTTTGCCAAAGAGTCCTTTTCCAGTTAACATCTTTGTGTGTGCCTCAGCTGCTTGTTCAAAGGTATACGTTGAATCAATGGCAGCTTTAATTTTGCCTTTACCCATCCAATAGAGACCTTGTTCAAGTTCGGCTTTAGTACCTTGTGTAGAACCTAAGATGTTAGTTCCTTTGAAGAACACATGTCTAAGATCAGTTTGTGCATTGTAACCAGTTGTTGCACCACATGAAACAAGTGTTGCACCGTACTTTAACAATTGTAATTGTTTATTCCAGTGTGTTTCACCGATGTGATCAAATGATAAATCAATACCAGGAGCTTCACCTTTTTTCTTTGCTAATTCTTTAGAGATTGCTCTAACTTCTTTGTGCCAATCATCTTTTCTATGATCAACTGCAAAGTCAGCACCAAGTTCTAAACATTTGTCTAGTTTGTCAGGGCTTGCTGTTGCAATAACATCACAGTTGTATAATTTTGCAATTTGAATTCCAAAGCTACCAACTCCAGAACCTCCACCCATAATTAAGACAGTTTGTCCTGGTGTAATTTTTGCTCTGCCAACTAACATGTGCCATGAAGTTAGTAATGTCATTGATGCAGCTGCTGCCTCATCATATGATACACCTTCTGGTATTTTTGCAATGTTGACTTCAGGTAAATGAGTTACTTCTTGGAATGCTCCCCAGTTTGGACCGGTTTGAAATCCCCAAATTGTTCTTTTAGTACAATCAAATTCTCTACCGTCAGTACAGGCTTTACAAACTCTACATGACATGTTAGAATGAGATACTACCCTATCTCCAACTTTGATATTTTTAACATCCTCACCGACGGCAATAACATCACCGGCAGCATCAGAACCTGAAACGTGTGGTAATGGAACAGGTACTGGTTGTCCTCTCATACCCCAAATATCATTATAATTTAGGGCTGCAGATTTTACTTCAAAAACTACTTCATCTGCTTTTGGTTTTGGGTCATCTATATCCTGGACTTTGAGGATTTTAGCATAATTATCATCTGGTGCGTATTCACTATATGTAACGGCTTTCATGAATTACTAGAAATTTTTCCTATAATTATATTTTATCTGTATTATACGCGATTTATCTTAAAACTACGCTTTGGTTGTTGTGTAGATAGAAGAATTTGTTTTAATTGATCGTCATTTATTTGTCCAGGCATTTTTCCTTGTGTTGCCATTCCAATTAGATATTGCTCTACAAGATCAGATAATTCAGGTTTTACCATTTTGATATTATTTAATCTCATTCTGGCTTCAGGGGTTAGAATTTGTTTGAGAACTTGTTCTTTTTGTGCAGCCTGTTCGTGATTTACAGGATTATCTTGTGGAATATCATTTGGTTCAGGAAAACTCATTTTTATCTAACGGTAAATTTTCAATTCAGGTTTTTCTAAAATTAATTCATTAAGGATTTCTGTGGCAAGTCTATCTAATTTTTGCATTCCATTTTTAGAAACAACTCTACCCTTCTTTTCAACTTTATCTAGATATCCAAGTTTTTCTAATGCTTGAATTGCATTACGAATAATTGCACCACTAGCATCTTTATGATGAGCAGCACCATATCCAGAAGGTTTACCGCCACCATAGTCTTTCTTTAATTCATTAATACCAATTGGACCATTAAAGTAAATTTTTCTCATAATTGATGCACATCTAGTATGCCACCATTCACTGTCTTGAGGAGGTTTGTCTGCATGTGCTCCAGTTTTGACAAACGGAGTCCAAGAAGGAGCAGGAATATCTTCATTTTTTAAAATATTTGCTAATCTTTCAATTAAGAGATCTGCTGGTACATCATAGACTTTTGCCATAAAGTGCAAAAATCAATAATCGTCTTATAAATCATTGAGATATGGTGTCAAGTTTATTACACATATCTCAGCGTCAAACTAACTAATCAAAGATATTTTATGAAATTATTCTAATTTTGAAAAATGGTATTTAATTGAGAGTAGTCAATATCAGGGAAAAGTCACTTTTTTTGATTATTCTTTTGTTCTTTTGCAATCCTCTCATAGAGTTCCATTGATTTGTCTAAACAGTAATCATAGCTATGAGAATACATCTCAGCTGCATTTTCCAAATCTCCTAGTTCTTCATACATTTCACCTGCAATTTCATGTGCATCCATATGTAAAACGCCAAATCTTTCTGCAATGGAAAAGATGTTCTGGTGTATCTCTTTGGTAGTTTCTTTAATTTCCTCCACATAGGGTGCTACATCATCATTATCCATAGCATCTTTGGAGATTTTGACAATTTCAGGAAATACATTGTCTTGAATTTTTGAAGATAAGGAGATGTAAATCTCAAAAGTTCTCTCATACAACATTGCTATTGCTTTCCATTTGTTTGCATTTGGGATGGTCATAAATC
>JABGZU010000042.1 GCA_018674605.1 Candidatus Nitrosopumilus sp. | reverse complement strand
TGATGAACCAACACCAGAACCAACACCAGAACCAACACCAGAACCAACACCAGAACCAACACCAGAACCAACACCAGAACCAACACCAGAACCAACACCAGAACCAACACCAGAACCAACACCAGAACCAACACCAGAACCAACTTCTGATGATCCTTTTGATGGAATCAAAGATAGTGAAATTACAACTTATTCTGATTTATTTGATATTACTCCTCCTGAAAATGATTCTGAGGCAATTAAACTAGGTAATAAGATTCGTCAATGGATAAAAGATGGTAAACCAAAACCTGGAGAATCTAAAGTAGAAGAATCTAATGATAAAGATGAATCTACTGAAAATGAAGAAGAGGTACAAAAACATGATAAAGAAGAACCTAAAAAGAAAAAGGGAAGGTTTGGGTTCTTAAGAAGATGAAACTAAAAACAAAAAATTTACTTACTTTGGCGGAATTAACTCCAAAAGAATTTGTGGGTTTACTCAATGATTCAATTAAATTAAAAAAAGAACTCAAAAAAAATGGCAACAAACCAATTTTAAAAAATAAAACGTTGGCAATGATTTTTCAAAAACCATCTACTCGAACAAGAGTAAGTTTTGAAATTGGTATGTATCAGTTAGGTGGCCATGCTGTTAATCTTTCATCCAATGACACACAATTATCTCGTGGAGAATCCGTTGAAGATACTGCAAAAACTCTTTCACGATATGCTAATTGTATAATGGCACGTGTTTATGATCATGAATTATTAGAAAAATTATCTCAACATACAACTATTCCTGTAATTAATGGACTATCTGATTCTTTTCATCCTTGTCAAATTCTAGCAGACTTTCTTACCATTAAAGAAAAAAAGAAAAAAATTCGTGGATTAAAAATTGCATGGATTGGTGATGGGAATAATGTTTGTAACTCTATGATTTATGGTGCTGCATTAGCTGGTTCTAGTATGTCTATTGCAACTCCTAAAGAATTTCAACCTGATAAAAAAGTTGTAAAAGAAGCTCAGAGATCTACTGATATTGAATTAACTTTAGATCCTTTTCAAGCAGTAAATAATGCTGATGTTGTGGTAACTGATACATATTCTTCAATTCATAATAACGATCCAAAAAGAATTAAAAAATTCCTTCCAAAATATCAAGTAAATCCAAAATTAATGCGATCTGCAAAAGATAATGCGATCTTTTTACATTGTCTTCCTGCAAAACGAGAGCAAGAAGTTACATCCTCTGTAATTGATGGATCTCAATCAGTTGTTTGGGATGAGGCAGAAAATCGACTTCATACTCAGAAAGCTTTACTTTCTGCACTAATTCACGCTGAACGTATATAATACCAAGTTCAAAATCTGTTCCTATAGAATGGCTTATTCAAAAATATTAAGACGACTTAGAGAGGAAAAAACCAATTATCGAAAACGTGGTACTATGTTAATGGGTAAGCGTGATTTTGTTACTGTAAATATTTCAAATGAAAATACACAAGTTCAAGTTCTTACACCTGGAATGACTGGAGATAAAGTAATTGCATCTGCTCATTCAAGATATTTACTTGAAAAAGGATGGAAAGGTTCTAGAAAAAGTATTTCTGCAGCCTATCTAACTGGATATTTAGCCGGTAAAAAAGCACTAGTTAAAGGTGCAAAAGATGCAATTTTGTATACTGGTACTAAACGATATACTCAAAGAATGGCAGCTGCTTTGAAAGGCATTATTGATGCTGGTCTTGAAGTTCCAGCTGACTCTGAAACATTTCCTGCTGATGAAAGAATCAATGGTGAACATCTTACTGTTAAAAATGAAGTTTCTAAAATAAAATCTACCATAGATACTGAGGTTAAATAAAATGAGTCAAGCAACACAATCTAAACCTGGACAATCCAAACCAGGACAAGGTGGAAGAGGTAGAGGCCCACCAGTATATGGACGTGGTCCACCTGGAGCAGCAGCAGCACGTCCTAAAAGACCTCGAAGAGAACCTGAAGTTGAAGTTTGGGTACCAAAAACTATTCTAGGTAAAAAAGTTGATTCTGGAGAAATTACTACTATTGAAGAAATTTTAGAAGCTGGATTAAGAATTCAAGAATCTGGAATTATTAAAAAATTGTTACCTGATTTAAAAAGTGAAGTTGTTGATGTGGGTATTATTCAAAAAATGACCTCAAACGGACAATCTACTAGATTCAAGGCAATTGTTGCAGCAGGAAATGAAAATGGTTATTTGGGAATTGGTCAAGGTAAATCTAAACAAATGCGAATTGCTATTGAAAAAGCAACTAGTCAAGCATTTCTAAATATCCAACCAATCAAAATGGGTTGTGGCAGTTGGGAATGTAGATGTGATCAAAACCATTCTGTTCCATTCAAAGTTAAGGGAAAAGGTGGAAGTGTAACTATTGAAATTATTCCTGGACCTCGTGGTTTAGGTCTTGTTGCAGGTGGAAAAATTAAACGATTGTTAGAATTAGCAGGTCTTAAAGATGCATGGACTACAGCAAAAGGCTCTACTCCTACAATGAACTCAACTTCAAAAGCAGTACTGGATTGTCTTAGACAGACATTCAGTCAAGGATGATAAAAATGGCAAATGCATATCTTGTTGTTAGAATTAAGGGTCAAGCAGATTGTCCGTATTGGGCTACAACTACTATGACTTTATTAAAATTAGATAAAAAATATCGTGCAACAATTTTGCCTGCAAAGGATAACACTTTGGGTATGTTAAGAAAAGTACAACATTATGTATCTTGGACTGAAATTGATGCATCTTTAGCCCAAGAGTTAATTGAAAAGAAAGCCAGAAAAGGAGGTTATCAAAAAATTACTGATGAAGATCTAAAAGAGCTTGGATTTGCAAATGCTACTGAACTTGGAACTGCCTTGGCTGATGGAAAAGCTACATTATCAAAATTATCTCCACTAAAACCTTGGTTTGCTTTAGCACCACCAGTACATGGATTCAAAAGAAGTACCAAGAAATTATATGGACAAAAAGGTGTTCTTGGTGATAACAAAGAACTTGATACTATTGTGAGGAGAATGATTTAACATGGCAACTAGATTAAGAAAAACTCGAAGACTTAGAGGTGGAAGACACATGGGATGGGGACAAGTAGCCCAACACCGTGCAAGTGGTCACAAAGGTGGTCTTGGAGTTACTGGTTTCCAAAAACATCATTACAGTAGTTTGTTAAAAGATGAACCAGATCATTATGGTCATGAATCTAGTTCCCCTCCTCATCCAAATATTACAAAAAAATGGGCCAATGTTAGAGACCTTGATGATTTATTCACTAAATTTGGTAAAGAAGAAGGTGGAAAGAAGATTGTAGATCTTGAAAGTGCTGGGTATGAAAAACTTCTAGGTGGTGGAACAATCTCTAATGCATATTCCGTCAAAGTTGAAAACTTTACAGCATCAGCTGAAGAGAAATTAAATGCTATTGGTGGAGAGATTATTCAAGATACAATAGAAGAAAAACCTGCTGAGGACTAGGTGTTAACTGAAAATGGCTGAGGGTTCTATTACTTCAATTATTAGAAAAGTAGTTTTTAAGGCAGAACCTTATCTCCCACAAGTTCCAAAACCTAAAAAGAAAATTTCTTTACAAACTAGATTACTTTGGTGTGGTGTTGCATTACTTATCTATATGGTAATGGGACAAACTCCGTTATTTGGAGCAACTTCTCCTGAATTTGATTTTCTAGCATTTGCTAGAGTTATTTTTGCATCTCAACAAGGTACATTAGTTGAGTTAGGAATTGGTCCGATTGTCACTGCTGGACTCTTAATGCAATTATTGAGAGGTTCTGATATCCTAAAATTCGATTTCAAGAAACCTGAGGAAAGAGGAATTTTTCAAACTGCTACTAAATTAGTAACCTATGTTGTAATTGTAGCTGAATCTATTGTATATGCTTCAGCAGTTTATGGCCCTGGTATGTCTGAACCTTATGTCTTGTATGTAATTATAGGGCAGCTGATGGCGGCGTCTATCATAATTATGTTCATGGATGAATTAATCCAAAAAGGCTGGGGTCTTGGTAGTGGAATTAGTTTATTCATTATGGCTGGTGTTGCTCAACAAATTCTTTGGAGTATGTTTAGTCCGTTACCTGCCGGCGATGGTGGGATGATTGGAATTATCCCATACACGATAGAATCTCTTATTGGTAGTGGTGATATTGGAAATGTTTTATTCCGTTCGAATCAACTTCCAAGTATTTTTGGATTATGTCTTACTGCTGGAATTCTTTTGATACTTGTATTTACACAGGGAATGAAAATCGAAATTCCAATTGTTTCTACAAAGTATAGAGGATTTCAAGCCGTATATCCTATCAAATTGATGTATGTTTCTAACATTCCTGTAATTTTAGCATCTGCATTAACTGCAAATGCTGTGTTTGTATTCCAAATGTTGTGGTCTAACATGAACCCTCGAAATAATAATTTCTTTATGAATTTTGTAGCTCAATTTGATCCTACTAGTCCATCTACCCCTGTTGGTGGTATTATTTACTACATCACACCTCCTCGAGGATTAGATGTTGCAGCACTAGATCCTATGCGTGCTGTAGGATATGTTTTGTTTATGGTTGGAATTGTAGTTGTATTTGGTAGACTATGGGTTGAGCTTGGAGGTTTATCTCCAAAAAGCGCTGCTCAAAACTTACTTGATGCAGATGTACAAATTCCTGGATTTAGAAGATCAAACAAACCTGTAGAAGCTTTACTAAACAAGTACATTCCATCTGTTACTATTATTGGCTCTATGATTTTGGGTCTTCTAGCAGGAGTATCTGATGTTCTTGGAGTATTTGGATCTGGAATTGGAATCTTGCTTATGGTTGACATTCTTATTAATTATTACACGCAATTAGTTAGAGAACAAGTAGAAGTTGTTATGCCACGGTTGGGTGCCTTACTTGGTAGAAAATAAAAAAATTCTCATGGTTGGAATCCCAGGTGTTGGGAAAAGTACCTTGTTAACAACAATGGTTGAAATTTTAAAAAATCATCAGAAAAATGTCATTGTGGTAAATTATGGAAGTTTGATGTTTGATGTTGCACAAGAAAATGGATTAAAAGATAGGGATGAATTAAGAAAATTGTCTGTAACTGAACAACAACGTTTACAACAAATCGCTGCAGAAAAAATTAGTTCTTTTGATGAAGAAGTTGTAATTATCGATACTCATGCATTCATTAGCTCCCCTGAAGGATATTACCCTGGATTGCCAGAACATGTTTTGAAAATTATTAAACCTAACAATTTTGTTTCTGTTTCTGCAAAACCTGAAGAAATTTACAATAGAAGAATGAAAGATGATACTCGAAATAGAGATAAAATAACACTAGCTAACATTAAGAAGGAGCTTGATTATCAAACAGGTATGATTTCTGCATGTGCTGTAATTACAGGCTCCCCAGTAAGACATGTTTTTAATAGTGAGGGAAAAATTGATGAGGCTGCAGATAAAATAATCAGGGCAATAGGACTGTAAAAAATGGATTTTAACTTTATTCTACTCTTTATTGATTCTGCAATGCTTCAATTGCCTGATTTTCTTGGTGGTGAAGGAAGAATGGCACTTGGCAGTGATGATCCTATTGTAAAGGGAGTAATTCTAACTATGTTTGCTGTTACTGGATTTGGTATTTTACTTAACATTTTCAATTCTGCAGTTAGAAAAAAAATGGTTGATCAAACTAAACTAAAAAGAATAATGAAGGAAACTAAAGCATGGCAAAAAGCAAGAATGGCTGCAATGAGAGCTAAAGATCAAGCAAAAACAGCTGAATTAAGTAAAAAATCTTCGTACATGAACAAAATGCCTATGGAGATGATGCAAATGAATATGCGACCTATGATGATTACTTTTGTACCTTTAATTTTGATATTCTATCTTGTATTACCTGCTCTTTTTACCTACACCGTAGCTATTTCTCCAATACCTCTTAATGTAATTCCTGGAGATATGTTCCAATTGACTTGTACTGCAGAACAGGCTTTAGATTCAACAAACATCTGTTTTGGTAAAGAAAATCATTTGATGCTTTGGGCTTGGTATTTCCTTTCTTCTATTGCATTTAGTGGAATTATTATGAGACTCACTAAAACCTCGATGGATCTAGGTTGACAAAATCTATTGTTATCTCTGGCCCTCCTGCAGTTGGAAAAACAACTGTTGCTAAAGGATTAGCTAAAGAATTTAATTTACAGTATCTTAGTGGTGGAGATGTTTTAAAAGAAATGGCCAAAGAACATGGATTTAATTCTGATGGTGATGATTGGTGGGATACTGAAGATGGGATGAAATTTCTAAATCAACGTGAACAAAATTCTGAATTTGATAAAAATTTAGATAAGAAATTAACTGATCTTTTTAATCAAGGTGGGATGGTAATTACTAGTTATACATTACCCTGGTTAATTCAAGATGGTGTGAAAATTTGGTTAGAAGGTTCTCATGAAAGTAGTACTCAGAGAATGCAATCTAGAGATAACATGAGTTCTGAAAATGCATATCACATTACAAAAGATCGTTTTGATAAAAATAAAGCATTATACAAAAAACTTTATGGTTTTAATTTTGGTGATGATAAAGATGTGTTTGATGTGATTATTAACACTGATAACCTTACTGCAAATCAAGTAATTGATGTTACAACTGAAACTGTGAGAAAACTACTATGACTCTTAAACAACTTGAGAATTTGATTGAAATTGATCAGGATATCACTGATGATGCTTATGGTACATACTATGATAAACGAACAATTGAACAGTTATTGAATAATGGAATTATTCTTTTAGATAAACCACCAGGACCTACAAGTCATGAAACTGTAGCATGGACAAAACGTGTTTTGAAACTTGAAAAAATTGGCCATAGTGGAACTTTGGATCCTCAGGTTTCAGGAGTTTTACCATTAGGATTGGGTGAAGCAACTAAAGCTTTAGGTGTTTTACTTTATGGTCCTAAAGAATACCATGCTTTAGGCAGAGTTCATTCATTACCATCTAAAGAAAAACTTGCTGAAATTGTTGAGATGTTCACTGGTGAAATTTTTCAAAAGCCTCCTCAACGTTCTGCTGTTGTTAGACAAACTCGAACTAGAACAATTTATGAACTAGAACTCATTGAACAAAAAGAAAGATTACTTTTAACTAGAATTTTATGTGAAGCTGGAACCTATATTAGAAAATTGTATTACGACATTGGTGAAGTTTTAGGTCCTGGAGCAACAATGATTGAATTAAGACGAAGTAGAGTAGACCAATTTCATGAAAAAGATGGGTTAGTAACTTTACATGAACTTGCTGATGCCTTTGCTATCTGGGAAGAAAAGAAAGATGATGCTAAATTAATGCAAATGATAAAACCTGTTGAACTTGCACTAAGTGAATTAAAATCTGTAGTAATTCGTGATTCAGCTGTAGATGCCATGTGTCATGGAGCTCAACTTGCAATTCCTGGTGTTTTACAAATATCTTCTCATCTAAAAGCGGGTGATATTGTTGGAATCTATACACAAAAGGGTGAAGCTATTGCATTAGCTGAAGCAACAATGGATGAAGAAGAAATTCGTGATGCTGTTAAAGGATATGCATTTGTAACAAAGCGAATAATTATGGCTCCTAATACTTATCCTAAAAAATGGAGAACAAAGATTACTCCTCCAAAGGATTAAAACATCCTGATTTTATTTTCTAAGAATTGTTAGCAAAAAGTCTAATTATTCTTGTTTGTGTTGGAATAATTACTGGATTTGTATTTGGAATTTATTTAATTGATTTTAAAAATACTACTCAATTAGTTTTTGTTGAAGGATCTTCTATTTCTATAGTAACTGAAAAATTTGATTTTAAACAAGATGAATTAATACAAATTAGAATTGTAAATTCTGGAACTACTGAATTAACTTTTTCTGATTCATCTTATGGTTTGAAAATAACTGGATTATCTGGAATATTGATGTATTCTCCAATATCTGTACAGATGATTTCTACTCTTGAACCTGGAGATGAAATTATTTTTTCGTGGGATCAGATTAAAAATGATGGTGATGCTGTTTTGGAAGGTGTTTACAAGTTATCTGCAAAAGGACTGGATGTGCAAGGAAATACTGTGGAAAAATCAACTACTGTAACAATTTGGAAATAGTCTTTCTATTTCCTAATAACATAATTTATAATCAGATTTTATGAAATAGAATTGTCGCAAGACTTCTGCCGAGGTCGCCTAGCCTGGTAGGGCGCGCGCCTGGAAATTGTTTAACCATAAAGCGCGTTCTCGCAAGGGAACGGGAGTTCAAATCTCCCTCTCGGCGCCATTTTATTC
>JABGZU010000046.1 GCA_018674605.1 Candidatus Nitrosopumilus sp. | reverse complement strand
TAATCTTCTTTTGTGTTTAAATTAAATGCAATTCTTTTATCATCAATTATAATATAATTTTCATCTAAATTTTTAAATGAATTAATTTTTGCAGCATTAATTAAAGAAATTCCAGTATAATGACATGTTTCATTATTAAAATTTACAGAATAATCAGACTTGAATCCAAGTTTATCTAAAAAATTCTTAGTTACAAGTATGCTTGTCCAAATATTATCAGGATTGTAATGATTAGTAATTTCTTGAACTATTTGTTTATCTAATAATGGTAAATCACCTGAAGTAACTAAAACAGAATCATTGATGGATTGAAGTGCCAAACTTAAATCTTCAGCGTAACCAATTCCATCTGTATGAAATATTTCAATATTATTTTTTTGTAATACAATTTTTGTTTTTGGAGAATGTGAACTAGTAATTGCTAAAATTTTTGAAAAATAATTTGAATCTTTTAAAGAATCAATCACATGAATGATTATTGGTTTTTTGTATTTGAGTAATAATTTTTCATTATCTAAATTCATACGTGTACCTTTACCACCTGCCATTACAAGACCAATCATATTGATACAAATACCATCAATGATGCTAAACGAGTTAATTCATTAGTAGAACCAAGAACATCACCAGTAATTCCACCAAAACTACGAGTAGATAATATCAAAATAAACAAGGTTACAATAATAGTTACACCAAGCATTACAAGACCAGTAGTTTCACCAAGCAAAGCAATTGGAATTATCATGATTATGAATGCAGCCATTAATTTTTTCTTATCCTTCATAATTTTGATAAAAGCAGAATTTGAGCCTAATGACGCTGAATTTCCTAAACTTGCTAACAAAACCATTGAGAATTTTGCCAAAATTTCACTGATCAAGATTGCTTTAAACAAATCAAATCCAGTTGTAAGAGAAATCGTAACAACCAATCCAATAAGATACAAAACAATTGCAACAACACCTGCAGAACCAGTAGAAAGATCCTTCATAGCATTAAGTTTTTTTTCTTTACTACCCTTTACCATAAGACCATCAGCAAAATCAGCTAAACCATCTGCATGATGAATTCCAGTTACAATTACAATTGATACAACTACAAGAAAACTAACTATAATTGGATCCAAAAAGAAAGACAATCCAAATCCAAAAGCACCAACAAAAATTCCAATAATGATTCCAACGATAGGGAAAAGATACATGTATTTTGCAATATTTTCTAGTGTGGAATTTGATGATGGAAAAATTGTTAAAAAAGAAAAAACGGATCCAATCTGTTTAAACATAAATCCACCATCCAATAAAAGATAAAATCAAAATTATTGGAATAGTAATAATTCCAAAGAAAAGAATCGATGTTAATTTCATAATCTTAATTGCAGATAACACATGTTGTTTTGTAAGTATAATTTCACCATCACCTAACTTGTAATGATTTATTTTTTCAAATTTTGTTTCAAGAGCACCGGCTAGTGCTGCCATAGGATATCCAGCGTTAGGACTTTCAGTTTTTTTACCATCTCGAATCATAACTTTGTAAGAATGTCTCCAATTATTTTGTAAAATGGCTGCAGAAAAAATCATTAGTAATCCAGTAAGTCGTGATGGAATATAATTTAAGATTGTATCACAAGTTGCAGTAAACCAACCTATATTTTTAAAAAGATCATTTTTGTATCCAATCATTGAATCTGCAGTGTTAATTATTCTATAGATAAATGCCCCAGGTAAACCAAAAAAAGCATAGTAAAACATCGGACCAGTTATACCATCAACTGTATTTTCACTAATACTTTCCAGTACGCCTGAAATTACATGATTTTTATCTAAATTAGTGGTATTTCTTTTGACAATCATTGATAGATAATTTCGGGCCATATCGAGATTATCATTCTCAAGGGACTCCAATACACTAATTGCATGTTTTTCCATTCCACGAATAGCGATAGTTGTCTTTAACAATAATGCTCCAATAATCACAAACATAATCATTGAAACATAGTCAGTAGAAATTAAAGAGATTCCAATATCTAAACTTAATAATAATAAAGCAACAATACTTGAAATAATTAAAATTATTAACACACCACCAATTTTTTCATAGATAATATTTTGATTTTTTG
>JABGZU010000112.1 GCA_018674605.1 Candidatus Nitrosopumilus sp. | reverse complement strand
TGGTGCAATTGCATTAATGGTATATGCATTTGGTCACGTTTCAGGGGCTCACATTAATCCTGCAGTAACAATTCCTATGATGATTACCAAAAGAATTGGTGTTAAAGATGGAATTGGATATATTCTATTTCAAATAATTGGCGCAGTTATTGCAACTGCAACATTAGCTGTATTATTCCCAGAACTTGGAAAACAAGTTCTCTGGGGTGCTCACGGTGGACCTAGCGACATATTGGGTGGAAGTGTCATATCTGCTGTAGTCTTAGAAATAATTTTCACATTCTTCCTAGTAACTGTAATCTTTATGACTGCTGTACATAAAAAAGCACCAAAGAGTGTTTACGGTGCGGCAATTGGTGGTATGGTTTTCTTGTTACACTTAATCGGAGTACCTTTAACTGGTGCATCTATGAATCCTGCAAGATCATTCTCTCCTGCATTAATTTCAGGTGATGTTGGTTTATGGGAAGTCCAATGGATATATTGGATTGGCCCAATTATTGGTGGTATTATTGCAGGTGTCCTGATGACTTACATTTACGTAAATAAATCTGAAAAAGAAGAATAATTTTTCAAATACCAACGTTTTTAAAAATTCAAGATAGTTTTTTTCATTATGTCTTTTACCCATGATTTACTTGATGTGTTTACTGTTGAATCTGATAAACTAGAAAATCTTGTCAATGTTGTAAATCCTGATGAATCATTACCTGTTGATCAAATCATTAAACTATACTATCAAATCACAAATGTTTCTTCTATGATTACCGTTATGAGACAACAAATTGATCAAACCCATGACACTGCTCTTAAAAAAATTCTAAACACTGAGAAATTCATCTCTGAGAAATTCAATTCCACCATTCATCCAAAAATTATGCAAAGTATTGCCAATTCTATATCTGAAATTACTGGCAATCTGCAATCCCTTAACTCTGAGCAAAAATCTGCCAAAGCCATTGAAACTGAGGCTAAATTATATGAGAAATTACGTGAAATAATGAGTACTCAAGAATTTGTTAAACAATATGATGCGAGTTTATCTGATGATTGAAGATATTGCAAAAAATATTATTAATCTAAAACAGGAATTCTCTAAAGTATATTCTGGAACTAGTCATATTCAAGAAGTAATCCCGTTATCTTCTTCTGATTTATTTCCAATTGATGAGCAACATCTCAAACTATTACACCAATTTGCAAAAAATAATCCCATCTATTACAATTCATACAACCAAGAAATTATGAATATTTCATGTATTGTGTATGAGGGTGACATTAACAAATATTGGCTCAATAGTATTCAGTATGGTTCAAGTCATGCACCTTTTTCTCCAACGTGGATTCTATCTGCATATGTGAATGCTTTACTTGCAAAAAATATTGGATGTACAGAAATAATTGATATTGGTTCGGGGGATGGTAGAATTGCATATTGTGGAACAATTCTGAATTTAAAATCATACAGCATAGAAATTGATGAGATGTTAGTTGATTTACAAAAATCTTTAATTGACATTTTAGATTTTCATCCATTTTGTTCTGATGCTGTAAAGTTTGATTACTCTTCATTACAATTAAACAAACCTGCTTTTTTTATTGGTGGTTTGGCACAGATGGGTGGATTGGAATTGGCATCTGGAGTATTAAAAAAAGTTAATAGTATTTTACAAAATGTTTATTGGATTTTTGCCGGAACTCTTTCTCAAAAATATGCTCCAGATCCAAAAAACTATGCAGGATGGGGAACGTTGATGGATAACCATAACCTCAAACATATTCAAACCATCACACTTCCTACTGTTTGGACATTTCATGAAACTGATGATACTCCGTATGTCTTTACAAAATCTTTCTAAATGATATTTTTAAAATAATTTGTGATTTTACAATGAATATTTTCCGTGTTCTCTTTGTTTTTTAATTACAGTTAAAGTGGTTTTTAACCCCTCTTTATCTAATTTATAATCGATTAATATTGATAAATCGATATCTGTACCTAATACAGATCGATATAATATCGATATTTAAATAGATGTTCTCCTCCATTAATCTATGGTGTTATTGTTACTTGGCTAAAAATCCTGAAAAATTTATCAAATTTGATAAAAACAATCCTTTCATTGAATTTACTAAAAACAGTAGGGAATTTCGATGTGTTGAATGTGATAAAGACATTAAAAATGAAAGTGGTGCAATAGTACATTCAACTAGAATTCATAAGATGAATCTTGATGGCACTCCATCAAAGTCAAAGCCCAAAAAAAATAATCCTACATCAAAAATTGTTGATTCTACATCTGAATCTAATCTTGAGGATGATGATTCTGTCCGTGATCTTGTAATGCGGATGAATGCAACTGATGATGCAAAATCTGCTGCAAAAATCATCAAAGATATTCCATTAATGTACACCTACTACATGCTAAAGGACAAAAGAATTCTTCATCCTAATTGGTCTTTACATGAGTTTTTACGAGAAGCTGCATACATGTATGCTGATAGATATGGTGTAATTCAGAATTTTTATCAAGATACTCAATTACTTGATAAGGGTGCTCAACGTAATATGGAATTAATTCAACAACGTTGGGATGAATATGACCAGGATCATCTCTCTGATTCTACTTGAAAACGCATGTTCATATTTGAATTTTTTAATCTCATCTTTTTGATATCTAATTCGGAAGATAAAATAGGCATTACTTTTCATTAATTTTTGGACACGTGGCTCAGCTTGGATAGAGCAAGCGCTTGCGGAGTGCTAGGTCGTCGGTTCAAATCCGATCGTGCCCGCTTTATTTTATAATTCAATTAAATCTATTTTATTCTTAAATAATATTATATTTAGAAAGTAATAATGAGTCGTGAAAATTTTGATGCCTTAATTCTAGTTAAAGATATCATGTCTAAAGCAATAATTTCTGTAAACACTGAGACTACTGTCTTTCAGATAGCAAAAATGATGGAACAAAGTGGTATTGGTGCAATTCTTGTAAAGAAAAATAGTAATCTTGCAGGTATTATTACTGATAGAGATTTTGCAACAAAAATTGCATCTGATAGACTTTCATTTGATACGCCAGTAGAAAAAGTAATGTCTTCTCCACTAATCACAATAAATCATGATGAATCAATTTCTGCTGCAGCCAAAAGAATGACTAGTAAAAAAATTAGAAAACTTGCAGTTACTGATAATGGTGATGTCGTTGGGCTGATAACATCAACTGATTTAGTCACTCAACTTACTAAATAACTAGAATGTTTTTGTTTTTCTAAGAAACACTGTTACTGATATCATATAACATGTAGTTGCAATAACTTCTGAAATTATTGATGCAAGATATGGCTCGATACCTATCTCTAAAAAGTAATACAAACTTGGCCATCTTATTCCCAGATATATCACCTCACCAATACCAAATGATGAAATCAAAGTTAGTAATTCTTTTTTTATTAATTTTGATGACATTGTTTTGTATCTTTTTTTATTATCTAGATAAAACAAACTTGAAAATAATCCAAAATAGATTACATATCCAACAACTATTGTTATTGTTGTAGTTAGATAATTGTCATACTCTGTTAATAGTTGAGCAGCTACTGCTGATAATGATGCAGATGCTATAAAACAAATTATAAAATTTCTATTGATTTGTAATAATTGCTTATTTAATTTCATGATTTTTCTGATATTTGTTGGCTGATATTTTACCTTAATTAATACTCAAAACTTGAAAATAATTTTTATTTCTTTTTCTTTGACATGATTCAAAATATATCACTTGTTAAAAAAATGGTTGAGCACAATGATCTAGATGTCCGCAAATGTCGTTTTACTAGTTATGAAATACCCTACATCTAATACTCCTACAACTAGCCCTATGATCTTCGTGCTAACCATGTAATACTGTATGTTAAAGTTACATTTAAGAAAATTGTTTTTTATACAATTAGGATATGATTGTGAAAAAACGATGTGAGTGGGTAAAAGATGATCTTAACATTACTTATCATGATAAAGAATGGGGTGTCCCTCAACATAATGATAAGAAATTATTTGAATTTTTAATTTTAGAGGGTGCTCAAGCTGGATTGTCTTGGAGTACTATTCTTAATCGTAGAGATGGATATGGGATTGCATTTTCTAATTTTGATGTTGATAAAGTTTCAAAATATACTCAAAATCATGTTAAAGAATTAATGCAAAATAAGGCAATTATTAGAAATCGACTCAAGATTAATTCTGTAATAAATAATGCAAAAAAATTTATTGAAATTCAAAAAGAATTTGGTTCTTTTGATAATTATCTGTGGGGATTTGTTAATTACAAACCAATTAAAAATAAATTTAAAAAATATTCTGATTTACCTGCACATACTAAAATTTCTGAAAAATTAAGTCAAGATCTTAAAAAACATGGATTTAGTTTTGTTGGGCCCACCATTTGTTATGCGTTGATGCAAGCAGTGGGTATGGTAAATGACCATACTGTTGACTGTTTTAAATATTAAAAATTCTAGTCTATCTTTTTTTAAATTTAATTTTCTTTACTACTTCATCGAATTGACTCAATGGAACTATTTTGACTATACTTGTTGATGCAATTCCTACGTCTATGCATAGTTTTTCTATATCGTGTGCATGTATTGCATCAATAATTATGATCCATTGATGTTCTAACACTGACATGTAAAATTCAACAATTTTGTTTATGTTGTATTTTTTCATTTCTACATCCAGTTTATTTTTAAGTTCAAGAAATGTTTCTTTACTTGATTCATTGTTCATTGGACATGATTCTGGACTATGTGTTGCAAAAACTCCAAATAACATAATTATCTAATTTTTTACTAATATTTAATTTATTTTTTTAAAACATGCTATTGAATTGTACTTAATTTTCTAAAATTTAATATTTACAGTAATTGTAAACATAATTGAATATATTATGAGTGAAAAATCATTTGCAACTTCATTATCTTGTATAGATGGTAGAGTTCAACTTCCTATGATTAACTGGATTAAGGAAAAATATCTTGTAGACTATGTTGATACTATTACTGCGCCTGGAATTGATAAGGTAATTTCTGATAATGATGTTCAATCAATTAAAAAAAGTGTAATGATATCCGTATCTAACCACAAGTCATCACACATTGTAATTTCTGGTCATTTTGGTTGTGCTGGAAATCCTGTTTCTGATGAGGAACATTTTGCTCAAATTAAAAAAAGTGTTGAAGTTGTAAATTCTTGGAATCTGAACGTTGATGTAATTGGTGTTTGGATTGATGAGAATTTTGTTCCTAATTTGTTATAATTTTCTTTTTTCTATCTAACCGTAAATCATACAATGTTCACATTCACATGTGGTTTGTTCTTTTGATTTTTTTAGACATTTTTTATGTTGACCTGCTTGACATTGAACGCATACTTCTTCCATATCTTCAACTTTTGTATATTTTTTAGATTGATCAAATCCAAAACCTCCATCTTGTGGTCCTACCATGTATTTCCCTAATTTATGTAGTATTTTTAGTTCACTAATTTAGTGCA
>JABGZU010000152.1 GCA_018674605.1 Candidatus Nitrosopumilus sp. | reverse complement strand
GGTGGAGAAGATGTAGTTGATAATATTGTATTGGCATTTGAATTTGCAGATAACGATGTTTATCGTGCAGTTACTCATAACAAAGGAATTATGAATGGAATCGTATCTGTTGCTAATGCAGTAGGTCAGGATAGTAGAGCCATTGAAGCTGCTGCAAATGCATATGCTGCAATTTCAGGCAAATATCGATCCCTTAGTAAATGGAGTAAAGATGACGATGGAAATTTAGTTGGAATTTTAGAAATTCCACTTTCTGTTGGAATTGTTGGAGGAATTGTCAACATACATCCTGTAGCCAAAGTATGTGCAAAAATACTCAACGTTACATCTACTCAAGAACTTGCATGTGTTATGACTGCTACTGGATTGGCTCAAAATTATAGTGCAATTCGGGCTCTTTCTACTGAAGGAATTCAAAAAGGACATATGAGATTACATGCACGAAATCTTGCAGCAGCTGCTGGTGCAACTCCTGCACAAATTGATCAAATTGTTGAAAAAATGATTCAGGCAAAATCCATTTCACTTGATAAAGCTAAAGAATTACTTCAGCAAACTTAAACATCCTATTATATAGCTAAAAAATGAAAACTAATGAAAATGTCTGATGTTAAATTTGCTATCCCTAAAGGAAGTTTAGAGATAGCTACATTCAAGCTACTTGAAAGATCATGGACTAAAGTAAATAGAAAAAGTAGAACATATCGAGTTTACCTTGATGATCCAAGTATTATGGTTAAAATGCTACGTCCACAAGAAATTCCTACCTTAGTATCTGAAGGATTGTACGATGTAGGAATTACTGGTAATGATTGGGTGGGTGAAACAAAATCTGATGTTGAATCAATTCTAGATTTAGAGTATGGTAAAATTAGATTAGTAATTGCATTTCCTGATAAGTATAGTTACAAAAATCTTGATGCAATGATTGCTGATTATGGAAAAAAGAAAAAAACACTTCGTATTTCTTCTGAATATTTAACCACCGCATCTACATTCATCAAAGGTTTGAAATCATATCAAAAATATTATGGTAAAAAAGATCCACTAATTGTCACCCCTTGGATGAGATTAGGAACTAACAAAGATGTTCAAATTCATTTATCATTTGGTGCAACTGAAGCAAAACCCCCAGAGGACGTTGATGCAATAATGGATGTTACTGAAACTGGAACTACTCTAAAACAAAACAAATTAAAAATTGTAGATGAGGTTCTCACTTCAACTGCACACTTAATTGTAAATAAAAAATCACTTAAAGATCCCAAAAAACGTGAAAAAATCTTTGATATTGTTACATTAATGAGAGGTGCAGTAAATGGAAAAAAATATCTACACATCTATCTTAACGTTGAAGAAAAAAATCTTAAGAAACTTTTATCTCAAATGCCTTCTCTAAAAAGACCTACAATTAGTCCTCTTAGTGAAGATGGTTGGTTTGGCGTAAATACTGTAATCAAAAAAGAAGAATTTCACAAACTTATCCCTAAATTAAGAAAGATTGCACAAGGACTTGTAGTTCATGAACCTCGCCAAATTCTAGAATTAGAAGAGATTAAACGCGACGAAGAAAATTGATGAAAATCCATAAAGTAACAAATATTGAATCATTTGTTACAAAAATTCTTCCTAAACAGCCTCAAAATAATAAAAAAATTGTTGAATCAATCTTAAAAGATATTCAAAAAAATGGTGATTCTGCAGTTAAAAAGTATGAGAAAAAATTCACTGGAGCTAAACTAACGTCTCTACGTGTTTCTAAAACTGAAATCATTCAAGCATATTCTAAAGTTTCAAAAAAAGAAATATCTGCAATTCGTTTAGCAAAAACTAGAGTTGAAAAAACTGAATCTGTTGTAAAGAGTATTTTCAAAAATAAGATAATTAATCATGATGGAATTAAAGTTTCAAAAAAGTTTCTAGCAATACAAAGTACTGGATGTTACATTCCTGGTGGACTGGCACAATATCCAAGTTCTGTAATTATGTCTGTAATTCCAGCAAAAATTGCAGGTGTAAAAAAAATTGTAGTTGTTTCTCCACCAAATCCTGATGGACAAATTAATCCACTTACAATTGTTACAGCTGATATTTGTGGTGCCACTGAAATTTACAAAACTGGAGGTGTACAAGCAATTGGTGCGTTATCTTACGGTACCAGATCTATTTCAAAAGTTGATAAAATTGTTGGTCCAGGTGGTGCATTTGTTACATTAGCAAAATTTTCAGTTAGTGATACCACTGGAATTGATATGCTTGCTGGTCCTACTGAATTAGGAATAATTGCAGATAACTCTGTTAATCCAAAATTTCTTGCACTTGATTTAATTTCTCAAGCAGAACATAGTGCTGATACTTTTTGTTATTTAATTACAAATTCTGAAAAAATTGCAAAACAAGTCAATAAATTAATTTTAGAATTAATCCCAACAATTCAAAGAAGAGATTTAGTCAAATCAAGTTTATCTAAAAATGGATTTATTGCAGTATGTAAAAATAATTCTGATATGATAAAATTGGTAAATTCTTTAGCCCCTGAACACTTGCAAATTATGGCAAAAAATCCTAAATTATTTTCTTCAAAAATTACCACATCTGGACTTGTTTTACTTGGTAACTATTCCCCATCATCAGCTAGTGACTATATCTTAGGCTCAAATCATATTTTACCTACTAATGGATTTGGGAAAACTCGTGGTTCTCTTTCAGTTATGGATTTTATCAAAATCAATACTGAAGTTACAGCCTCAAAATCTTCTTTAATTAAAATTTCAAAACACCTTGATGTTTTAACTCAATCAGAAGGATTACCTAATCATTATGAGGCAGTTAGAGGTAGATTAGAATGAAAAAAAATTGGTTTGAATTAAAAGTTGAAAAATTTTCTGCAATTGGTGGATACAAAAAACCTGAATTAAATGAAAATTCTCTTAAATTAGATTCAAATGAAAACTATGTCTTATCTAAACAATTTCAAAATAACATTGTATCTGGTGCAATAAAAAATTCTGATGTACGTGAATATCCTCTTGGTGGCGTTGAAAGATTAAT
>JABGZU010000047.1 GCA_018674605.1 Candidatus Nitrosopumilus sp. | reverse complement strand
ATCGTTTGTTAATATTTCAAGTATTTCAGGATTTGGATCGCCTGAAAATATTCAAAATATCAAAAATAGTCACAATTAAAATGGTATTTAACTAGATTAAAATGAAAAATCTGTAAGTGAATAAGTTGTTTGGTAAAAAAAATAAAGTAAAAGAATTAAAATCAGAAAAAGTTGAATCAGAAAAAATTGTTACCAAAGAAACTAGTTTAGTAGATCCAAGTTACAACATAAAAAAATTATTTAAAAAAGGTGTCAATCTAATGGCAGATGAAAAATTAGATGATGCTATTGAAATTTTTGAACAAGCATTACGAATTGAACCAGATAATGTTGAAATTTTAATGAAAGTAGGATATGCCAGATTTCATTTAGAAGATCATCTTGATGCACTAAAAATTTATGATAAAGTTTTAGAAATAGATATTACAAATCCAGAAGCATGGAATCTTAAAGGATTAGTACATTATGAACAAAGAAAGTATGCTAAGGCATTAGATGCAGTCAACAAAGCAATAGATTCAGATAAGACATATGGAATGGCATGGTACAACAAGGCATGTTTCTTATCATTACTTAATCAAGTACCAGAATCACTACAAGCATTAAAGCATGCAATAGAAATTGATGTAAAAAATGCTAGAAAATCAATTAGAGATAAAGATTTTGCAAATGTTAGAATTGAAGAAGGATTCAAAAGAATTCAAGAAGTAGTAGTTTTAGAATCAGTAAAACAAGGCTATCATACATTAGGGGCAATTGTGTGGACAACATTTTTAGATAAAATAGATGCAGAAGTTGCTTTAAGGAAATTATTAGAGAAAGGATTAATCGTACAAAATGAAAAACGTGATGGGTTAAGTAAAATTCCAGTTTATGATCTTGCAGATAACATTGCAGATAAAATAGGTAAAGAGAAAATAGGATTCTTTGGACTAACCAAAAAGAAATTACCAAAACCAGTTAAAAATTTGAAAGCAATGAGTCAAGCAATACATGTTGCAAGAGAAGCAATTGAAGAAGTAGATATAGAAAAAGCCATAAAAGTTTTTGATGAATTTATCGAACCAACAAAATCAGGAGAACAGATGATTGAAAATTTCTTTGAAGAGCATAGAGAAATAAGATTATGGAAAATAAGAATAAAAGATAGAGGAGAAGAATACATAATTGAAAATAAAGAAAAAATGTTAGAGATTTTAGATAACATTGAAGTTACAATTACTAAAAAACTTAGAGATGAAATAGCCTAAATTATTCTGCAGACAAATCCCAATAACTTGCATCTTCTTGTTTCACAGTAGGTTTTTGTAGGTTTTTCCATTCCTTAAATGAGCGAACATACAATTTTGCATTAGGTAATCCTGCAGATTTAAGAGCATAGTATGCCAATCCAGACAAAGTACCTACACTACCACAATAAGTAATTATTTCAGAATCACCTGTAACACCCCTATTATCCAATAATCTTTTCATATCATCCTTTGAACGAAGGATTTTATCATTACTAGCAAGTGTACGATAAGGTAAACTAATAGCTCCAGGAATATGTTGTTCAAGATAATTTAATCTCTCACGGTTATCAATCAAAATTACATCATCCCTTGTTTTTGCAGACTCTAGATAATCAGAAGTGGCCAAAATATTAGATTGTAAATTCATAGAATGATCTTTGTTAGATATTTCCGGGAGTTGTGAATCAGTTTCCAATCCCAATGATTTCCAATTGCTAAAAGTGGTTTCAAGTAAAGTAACATCTGAATGTCCAATCCATTCCAATGTCCAAGCTACTCTAGATGCCAAAGCACCAAAAGTATCATCATAAACAACAACAGGAGTTTCATCATCTATACCCATAGAATTTACAAGTTTCAAAACACGTTCAGGACTATCATCAGATAACAAAGTTGCTAAGGGTAAATTAACAGAATTAGGAATATGATCTTGTTTGTAATCACCTTCACGTCTAACATCAATTACTCGAACACTGTTGTCTCTAATTTCTGAACGTAGTGAATCAATATCAGTTGTAATTTTAACAGAAGTCAAGCAGCACATTCACCCTTGCCAGTTTTTGTATGATAACTAGTATCACTACCATAATCAAGATAGAAATCAGGATCATCATCTTTAGTTGGAGGAATAATTAGAGGCTCCAAGATTTTTTTGAT
>JABGZU010000094.1 GCA_018674605.1 Candidatus Nitrosopumilus sp. | reverse complement strand
TTTTCAAATCCAAACAATTCTTTATTTTCAAAAATAATTCCATATGCAATGATAGATGCAGATATGATTAAAGATACTCCAGATATTTTATTTATTTTATCTTTTAGTGGCATGAAAATTTTCTCTTTATGTGGTAATTTTATCAAGTTGATTTGATTGGACAGCTGTCTTGATTTCCCTTGCAATTCTTTTACCCATACTCATATTTTCATTAAACAATAGTGAGTAATACGGGGAGCCATCCATGTAGATATTACTTCCTGCTACAATTCTTGCTGAAAACTCAAATGATTTAAACTGAGCATTTTCATCATACACCCCTTCTATACAAAATGGCCCATTCATGCCAGGTGATACAATTCTTTTTGATGCCTCTACAAAATTCTCACCCATTTCATAAACTTGCTCTAATAATGATTCTCGTAATACAAGTGGGCTATTTCCAATCACGTTAAATGATGGAACTTTAGTTAACTTTAGCTGTTGTTCTGCTGGGATTCTTGCCAACCCTTCAATGTCTGATTCATGTCTTTGATCAACTCCAAAAAATTCCAACTCTTCTTTTAACGGAGAATAAAAGAATTGTAAATATGCTAAAACACCTGCTGCATATTCTTGAATGTATAGTGTTTCATCTTCAGACAAAACGCCTTCAGAAATTAGTTGTTCTCTTTTTGTATGGTATTGTTCAGGACTTGCTGCCATAAAGTACCCCTTACCACCAGCTGCTCCTTGCCTTTTTACAATTACCATTTTATCAATATCTTTAGGATCAGAAATTGGTGCAGGCATTGGCAAACTGGCTTCTCGCATTAGTTTCTCTTTCATTTCTCTGTCTGACTCCCAACGTAAAATCCATTTATTTCCAAAAACTGGAGTTTTAATTGATTCAATTTCCTCAGAACTCATTTGTGCAATTAAAGTACCGTGTGGAATGAGTACTGCATTATTTTGCTCCAAGATGGATTGACATTTTTGGTCTAAGACCTCTTTGAAGGAATCTACAATGATTAATTCATCAATAAATGGAAATCTTTTGTATAATTTTTCTCGTTTTTTCTCACATACTAGAATTGTTTTGAGTCCTTCGTCTTTTGCACCTTTTAAAACCTGTAAAGAACAATGAGAACCTAATGTTGCAACTGCTACCATGATGATTGTGATTATTTTCTGTACTTTATGAATTATTCTTACAGTAATTTGCTGTACAATTAGGTAAAAGTGGTTATTTTGCAGTTTTTGTCCGTTTAAGGTTTGTGGATGAATAATTGTGTGAAAAACTGTAGCAAATGTTTTATGCAAATAGAATTCGTTTTGTGCAAATAAACCAAAATTTGTGCAAATAGAATCATTTTTGTGCAAATAGATGTGCATTTGTGCAAATAGAATTACAAAAAGTAAATACGCATGCGTATTTTAAGTAGAATTATGCTAAAAACTCGAGCTAGATGTCTATGTTGCAGTACACGTTTGAACAAAAATGCACTAAATTGAGATATTACTTGATAGAGATGTAATAGTATGAACTTGAATGGTATTGAGAATTGGTGTGACATTACGGAATGAACAATATCCGCAACTCTATGTTTACTGACGATTATCATACCTATGGGATAAAAAAGAACTAACTATACAACAATAACGCCAATATCCCATAAAATGCAACCACGGATACACCGACAATTATTCCTCCAAGTATGGGTTTTTTCACAATATTTTTTTGAAAATTATGGATTTAAAGATTGATGATCTTATGAATCAAAAAAGATTTTAGAAATTCATTGAATATTACAAATTACAATCAAAATAAAATCCAGAAATGATGTAAATTAAAAAACATCTTGATCTGCACATTTTCAGTCACAAGATTTTGTATTCTTGTGAATATGTAATGATTTAGTTAATGTTTGTAATATTTTATTTTACAAAATTAAATTAACTTTAGTATTGATGTAGAATTATTTTTTATCACGTAGACAAAAACAATATTCTGTTTACAGTTCATGTAGATTTACAATAATTCGAGTTAAAGATAATTCTAAATCATCCTGAATTACAAGCAACAAACCTGAATTTTTTCCAACATTTTTACAAACCCCACTAAAACTTTGGTGATTTTGAATTGAACATCCTTCTTGAATGTAATGCGTAAAGGAATCTGCGGATAGATAATTTTGTAATTCATTATTTGATGAAACAAAGTAGGCATCAAAAGAGAGACGTTCGTTATTAGATGTAATTGCATATTCGTATGAAGTGACATCTTTAGATGTGCAAATCGGAATAAATTGAACATATTCTGATTGGATTAATTCATTTTGTGAACTTGTAATATTTGGAACAATTGAGATGTATGGATTATCATTTAGTTGAGTCCCCTTCATTAATTCAATCTGATTACGAACACTATCTATTGCATATCTGTATGATATTGGATTCCAACTTGATTTACAGTCACTAAATTCATGTTTTAATTCTACAAAGAATTTTCCATTTTGAGATTGTAGTTGATTTGAATTGTAAGCAATTAAACCAGAAA
>JABGZU010000145.1 GCA_018674605.1 Candidatus Nitrosopumilus sp. | reverse complement strand
CTAAAAAGATGGCCAGTATTTTTAAAATAGCAGCATCCTGAAAAACCCTGTAGGCCAGAACGTTACTATGGTCACAAGACTCTACGAACATTCACACTCAGGTAACTGCTACTGAAATAATTATAAAAAAATCAAATAAAAATAAGACCGTAAAAATTATGAACATTTGTTAAATTTTATTTAAAAATATTTACAAAAATTCAATGATTATCAACAATCTAGGCATAAAATTAGAAGAGAATTAAACATATTTGAATAGATAGTAGAATTAACTGGATTTTACAGATGGCATTCGTTTGTCTTTGTATGTAACAACGTGAGATACACCATTTTTAGGGAAAACACCGTAAATCAATTTAGCTTTTTGAATAACAGAGTCTTTTAGTGAAACCATGATGAATTGACTTTCTTTAGATCTTTCTTCCAAAATAGTAGATAGTCTTTCAGCGTTTGGTGCATCAAGATGAGCATCAACTTCATCAAACAAGTAAAATGGAGATGGTTTGAGTTTTTGCAATGCAAGTACAAATACAATTGCAGCAAGGGTTTTCTCACCACCACTAATTGAGGTAGATTCTCTTTTAGGTTTATTTGGAAATTGAATTAGGTAAGAAATTCCAGAATTAAATATATCATCTTCATTTTGTAACTCTAACCAAGCATTACCGCTAGTCATTTTATTGAAAATTAATCTAATCTCTTTATCGACTTTATCAAAGGCATCCAAAAATGTTTGTCGTTTATCTTTTTCAATATCTTCAATAAATTTAACAATAGAATTTCTTTCCTCTTCCAATGAATTTTTCCTAGTAGACATGGAACGATAACCATATGAAACTTCAAGATAGATTTGAGGAGCTTTTGCATTTAGTGCATTAAGTGATGCCAATTCAGAAGTTAATCCCTGAACAATAGATTCAACATCAAAGGTTTCCATGTCTTTATCAAATCCAAATACAGAAAGAATTTGTTGTAGTTTAACTTCATTTTCAATTAAATCATGTAAATCACGATTCAATGCATCAGATTTACGCTCAAAATCATTAATTTTTGCAGTATAATCTTTATCGCTATCAGATAAGGTTTTGAGTTTATCATCAAATTCTTTAAGTTGTCCAATAGAAGAGCCAGAAGTGGAGATTAATTCTTGTTCTTTTTCTCTTAATTGTTCTAAAACTTTTTGTTTAGGATCTTTTTGTTTTTCTAATTCAACAATTTTTGTTTCAAATTGTGTGTATTCCAGGTGTAATGAAGTTTCTTCATGATTTAGTCTACTGATTTGAGATTTCTCCCTATCATCTTGAGTTTGCATAGTAGTTAATGTAGAGGATTTATCACGATATTCATTCATAATTGTTGTGTACATTTTTTCAATGTCAACTTTTTTGTCATTCATTTTTTTTAATTCACTAGCAATTCTAGTCTGCTCACCACTAGCATAATTTTGTTCAACAATTGCAATGCGTTCTAACAAAGATGTAATATGAGACTCATGAGTAGAAACTTCAGATTCAATAATATTATTTCTTGCAGTTAAATCAGCAATTCTTTTTGTTAATTGTATCTTCATATTTTTTGCAGAACTAATTCGAGATTTAAGATTAGAATGGTTTTCAGTTACAGAAGTTAAAGAATTTTCAGATATAGAAAGTCTATCAGAGTAAGACTGAACAGAGTCCTCTAATTTTTTTAAAGAGTGTTTTTTCTTTAACATGTATTTTTTTATCAAACTAATAGATTGAAACAAACCATCAATGTCACTACTCATTGAAATTAATTTTGTAAGTTTAGAAATTTTAGAATTAATATCAATTACAACTGCACCGCCTTTAGCCTCAAAGTATTCACCATCAAGTGTGACTGATTTGTAACCTAATTGAGATAAATTATATGCAGATTCACGAGTTTCAGTGAGAATAATATTTCCAAACAAGAATGTTTTAAGTGGAGAATAAGCATCATCACATTTAACAAAATTAGACAATACACCAATAATTCCAGGTTTGTCAGGCACGGTAAATTTGAATTTTGGGATAGCATCTAAAGGAATGATTTTTAATTTTGGTAGTTTTTTACTTCGTGCAAATTCTGCAATTCCAAGTAATGTTGAAAAATCTTTTACAACTATTGCCTTTATCCAATCAGAACTAACTGCAAGAACAGAACGATCATATTTTTTTTCCCAAGAAATCATTTCATAAACTAAACCATCAATACCTAGTTTGTCAGCATCTTCTTTTAATTTTGCAACAGTGTAATCCTCATGCATGAATCCCTTTACAGTTTTAATTTTTGATTCATATTGATTTGCAGCTTTGTCAGATTTTTCTAAAATAAATCCTAATTCATCCATATCATGAATTATTTTTGCTTTTCTTGTTTTTAATTTTAAAATTCTAGATTTTAATTCAGAAATTGTAGCAGTATGATTATTATTCATTGATTGTAATTTTAGTTCTAGATCAATTAATTCCACAATATCTTTTTCCAATTTAATTAATTTATCAGAATTAGTTTGTATTTTTAATTTAGATTCATTTTTTTCATTTTGAACTTTAGAGAATTTTAATTTAACATCATTTAGTTGAGTAGATAGAGATTTAATTTTATTATCAATTTCAGATTTTTTTGCAGCAGCCTCGGATTGTTCAGTAAGTATTTTGTTTCTCTCCAAATCAATAGATTCTAAATTAGAATTGATTTCATTTTTTTGTACATTTGTATTTTCAATAGAGTCTTTTATTTTTTTAATTTGAATGTCAATGTCTTGTCTTGCAGTAAGTATATCATCCAGTTCAGTTTTAATTTCAGGAATTCTTGTATTGATTTGTTCAAGTCTTTTTTTGGATGCAGAAATAGCACTATTGTCAATTTCATATTGTTCCATTGCAGAACTAATTTCAGCCTCAAGGGTAGCTTTTGCTTGATTATGATCATTTGCAGCAGTCATTAAGGTAGATTTTTCAGACTCTAAAATTTTAATTTCATCTCTTAAAGTAGTTCTTTCACCATCCAAAGATGTTATTTCTTGAGTAAAACCGTGTAATGTTGCCTCTTTAACAGATTTTTGAGAAGAAATTACTTTTAATTTGTTTGCAGCAGCGATTGCTTTGTATCGATTAAGCTCACGTTCTAAAAGATCATGACGTAATTTTTGGTTTCTTTCTTCTTCAAGTTCATCAATTCGCTTCTTAATTTCACCCATTTTTGCAAGTGCAATTTCAAGTCGCCTATCTGCCTCATCAAGTTGCTTTATAGATTCAGATTTTTTTTCATCAAAATAAGATAATCCAACTAAATCTTCAATTGTTTTTCTTTTTTCTTCAGATGTAAATTCAGATATTCGAGTTACAGTTCCTTGTTGAACTGCATTGAGTTGACCCAATCCAGCATTTGCCATATCAAGTAAATCAAGAATATGACTTCTTTGAGTTTTCTTTTTGTTTAGATAGTATGTGTTATCACCATCTTCAGATAGTTCTCTAGTTATCTCAACAATGTCACTATCAACAGGAATTTTTCTATCAGAATTATCAAAATGAACACTTGATCGTGCCATCTTTGGGCCACGACGAGCACCTTCAATATCATGAATCAAAGATCGTAATTTATCAACTCTCATTACTTTTGGTTTGTTTTCACCCATTGCAAAAATAATTGCATCTAAAATGTTACTTTTACCAGAACCGTTAGGACCTGAGATCGAAACAAGGCCAGGTTCAAACTGAACAACTGTATTTTTAAATCCAAATGACTTGAAACCGAAGATCTCAACTTTTTTAACATGAACCAATGTCATTGGTATCGCGTTTGATATCATAATTAATGTTTAACAAGTTTTGTTGACTGACTTGATTAATTTTTCTCGTCATAGTAGGATATTTTTCGTAATGCAGATCATTAACAAATGAAATGATCGTATTACAATTAATTCAAATGTATAGTATGAAACTATACAAAATACAATTACAACATTTCATTACAAGATATAACTAGAAAATAATTATTCTAAACACATGACAAAAGTAGGATTAATTCAAACAATACAATATGGTTCAAATCAAAAAGGAATAGAATCAGTATCTAAAAGATTAAGAGAACTTGGAAAACAAGAAACAGAAATTGTTTGTTTACCTGAACAATGGCTAAAAAATAATAAAATAGAAGATTTTAATTCAGAATTTGTAGAATTTAT
>JABGZU010000069.1 GCA_018674605.1 Candidatus Nitrosopumilus sp. | reverse complement strand
GAAGTTGTTTTATTTTGAATGTATTCAATTGCCAATTCACCAGTAATTTTACCCCAAACAATACATTCTGAAGTGGAATTTGCACCTAAACGATTTGAACCATGTACACTATTACATGCAGCCTCACCAGCAGCCCAAACACCCTGAATTTCAGTTGCACCATCAATGTCAGTATGTAGACCACCCATCATATAATGACAAACAGGTCTAATGTCAAGCAAATCTTTAGCAGGATCAATTCCAGAAAATTTAATAGATATTTCTCTAATGCCACCTAATTTTTCCTTAATCTTCTCATCACCAAGATGTCGAATATCAAGTTTCATACAATCAACACCAGTTTCATGTTTGAATCCATTACCTTGTTGAATTTCAGTCATAATTGATCTTGAAACAATATCACGTGGAGCTAATTCCATTTTTCCAGCGGCATAAGTTTTCATAAATCGTTCTCCTTTATTGTTAAGCAAGTATCCACCTTCACCTCTTGCACCTTCAGTGATCAATATTCCAGAAGGTAAAATTCCAGTAGGATGGAATTGTACAAATTCCATATCCTTTAATGCCATACCAGCACGGAATCCCATATCCAATCCATCAGGAGTTGAAGAAAGAGCATAAGTTGAAAAACTATACAAACGTCCTGCACCACCAGTGGCAATGATTAATGCTTTTCCTTTAATCGTGTAAAATGTACCAGAAGATAACTCAATTGCAGTAACTCCCATGAATGTTTTTCCATCATGAATAATTGACGTTACAAACCATTCGTTAAGATATTCAATATTATCAAATTTTTGACATGTATCATACAAAGTTTGCATTTCAAAGAAACCAACTTTATCAGATGCATACGTTGCTCTAGGAAAACTATAACCACCAAAATTTCGTTGATCAATTCTACCATCATCTCTTCTAGACCAAGGCATACCCCAATGATCTAGTTGGTGAATTTCTTGTGGCATTTCAACACAAAGTCTTTCTGCAACATCTTGGTCTGCAAGAAAATCACTTCCTTTTACAGTATCATAAACATGAGATTCAATTGTATCACCTTCTTCTTCAAAAAGTACTGCAGCAGTTCCACCTTCTGCAGAAACAGAATGAGAACGCATTACTTGTACTTTAGAAACAATTCCAATTTTCAAATGCGGTCCCTTTTTTGCAGCTGCAATTGCAGCTCTCAATCCAGCTAAACCAGATCCACAAATAATCAGATCAAATTCTAATGAATTAGTCATTTTAAGTCAAATTGAGTATTTTTCGATTAAATATTAAGTAATATCAGAATTATCAAGAAATATTAAAATATATCACTAGTGATATCACTAGTGATGATATCTGAATGGTTTCAAAGAGTAGGAAGTTCAATTCCCAGAGGATTTTCAAGATATTTCATTTTAGAATTGTTAAAAGAAAAAACATACACTGGAAAAGAAATAATTGATTATGCAATAGAACAAAGTAACGGAATTTGGAAACCATCTCCAGGATTAATCTATCCATTATTAGGAAGATTGCTTGATGAAAAATTAATTGAAGAAACCAAAGATGGCAGATATCAATTAACAATAGAAGGATTAGAAACAGCACAAGATGTTGATAAAATAAATGATATTGTAAAAAAACAACTAGAAGTTTTGTTCAGATTAGGTAATGTTGGAAGATTTGTTGCATTAGATCTACTTGAAAAAATTTCATCAATGGGATCTATCTTAAGTTCAAACATTGCAAATATGACAGAGGATGAAACTCAAAAATATAAAAAATTTCTTCAAGATGAATTAAGTAAAATAAATGAAACAAAAATAGAATCAGCAAGTAAAAAAATCAAAATAGAATAATTAAGAAAATAATTTTGATATAAAAATTTAAAATCATAAATAATTCAAAAAAAATAGAGATTATGAAAAAATTACAAAATTTAATAAAATCAAAAAAGCCTCTGATTATACCAGGTGTGTATGATGCAATTGGTGCAAAAATTGCAGAAAAAGTTGGATTTGATGCAATGTTCCAAACAGGTTATGGAACATCTGCAACATTGTTTGGAATGCCAGATTATGGATTTATTGGTGCAACTGAAACAATTGATAATGCAAGAAGAATATCTAATGCAGTTTCAGTTCCAGTTATTGTGGATTCAGATACAGGTTATGGTAATGCGCTAAGTGTTTGGAAATTAGTTAGAGAATTAGAATCAGCAGGTGCAGCAGGGATATTTCTAGAAGATCAAAAGTGGCCCAAGAGATGCGGACACATGCAAGGAAAAGAAGTTATTGCACAAGAAGAATATACAGAAAAACTGGGTGCTGCAATTGATGCACGTGAAAGTAAAGATTTCATAATTGTTGCCAGAACAGATTCAAGGGCAACAGAAGGATTAGAAACAGCCATTGAAAGAGGACTTCAAAATAAAAAAACAGGTGCAGATGTGATATTCATAGAAGCTCCAAGATCATTAGAAGAAATGAAGAGAATTGGAAAAGAAATCAAAGGTCCATTAGTTGCAAATATGATTGAAGGCGGAGCAACACCAATGAATTCAGCACAAACATTAAACAAAATTGGATTTAACATAATTTTATACCCATTGTCAGTATTATTTGCCAATACATTTGCGACAATGAATATTTTACAAGAATTAAAAAATACGGGCACTACAGCAAAATACAAACAAAAAGTAGTAAATTTTGATCAATTCAATAATTTAGTAGAATTAGATAAATTCAAAAAAATGGAAACAAAATACAAAATTTCAAAAAGAAAATAAAAAATTTTAAGTAAAGTGCAGTTAAGACGAATTTCTCTTTACTTCAATTTCTATTGTCGAAACATTTCGAGTTCTACCATCTTCGGATTCTAAGGATTCTGAACCAATTTTGATATCTCCGATAGAATATCCTGCATTTTCAGTTTTTCGTGCAACAATTTGAGCCACATCTACAGCACGACCTATGCTGAGTCCCCTAGCTTTGATGTTGACGGATGGTACATTTGCTAATTGAATTAGCGTCGATGTTACATATGCCATCAATGGTTTTTTACCAATGAATACGGTGTCTCTAGTTTCAGTGGACATAATTAATTTAACATTTAACGATAATTTAAAGTTAAAATGAATTTTTTATAAATTCCATTAAAAATTAAAAAAAGTTTAAGGATTCCTAAGTAGAAAATAAAAATTAGTAAGCAATTTGGAAGAAATCATAAAAATTTTAGAATCAGGAAATAAAGAAAATAAAATTAAAGTTTTAGAAACACTGGATAATACAAATAATTTAGAAATTATAAAACAAATAATTTTACGATTAAATGATGAAGATATTCAAGTTAGAGGGGAAGCATTTAATGCATTATTATTAAATCAAAATAAAATTTCAAATATTTTAATTGATAATCTTAGTTCTACAAATAAGAACATCAGAGGATTTACATCATTGGTATTAGCTAATAAAAATGAAAAAAGTGCAATTTCAGAAATAATAAAACTTGTTGGAGATAAACATGGAATGGTAAGATCCTGTGCAATTGGTGCATTAGGATATCTTAAAGCTGAAAAAATTTCAAATGTTATTTTAAAATCAGTATTAGATTCCAATTTAGAAGTACAAAAAAGTGCATTACAAGCAGCAATCCAATTAGGTATTATCATACCAGAATACAAAATTAAAAAGATTTTAAAAAATAAGGATCAGCAAATAAAAAATCTATTATTAAAATTAAAAAAATAAGTGGACCGGAAGGGATTTGAACCCTCGATCCGATGCATGCCATGCACCTATCCTACCGGACTAGACGACCGGCCCATTTATCAGAATACTGATTGAATATTATTTTTTAAATTGGTTATTAACGTTTAGCGATTTGATTAAGGTAAGAAAAAAATAGTTAGCACAATATATTTAAACTTCAATATGTTGATTGAATTGTTATGGTCGTAGATAACAAAGCAACTGTCACATATGTTCAATTATTAAAAGAGGATCTACTAGTAATGAGAATTGTTCCAAAAGAGAGTCCAGTTCCAGATTTCCAAGCAGGTCAATTTCTAACATTAGGTTTACCAAATCCAACAGAAAATGGAAAAATTGTTAGAAGGGCATATTCAATTGCATCCCATCCAGAAAATAAAGAATACATTGAATTTGTAATTAGATGGGTTAGAAAACCACTTCCAGGAAGATTAACTACACAAATATTTAATGTAAAAGAAGG
>JABGZU010000151.1 GCA_018674605.1 Candidatus Nitrosopumilus sp. | reverse complement strand
TTATTCAGCCTTTCTTTTCTTAAACGTTAATAATGTCTGAACCTTGCTTTGAACTTCAATGGGCCTGTAGTCTAGCTGGTTAGGATACTGCCTCGACATGGCAGTGATCATGAGTTCGAATCTCATTAGGCCCACTTTTTACTATTTTTCTGTTCTAAATTCGGTTTCAGCAACACTCCATGTACTTTGAGTTGTAATCGTGCCTTCAACCATAAAATTAGTTATTTCATTACTTATCATAGATTGATAAATTTCTGAACCTACTTCGGATTTATTTAGAATAAATGTATTTTTTAAAGGAACTTCACCACCTGCAAAAATTTGTGCTCTTCCAGGTAATGCAACATCTTCTGTAGAATATTTTCCAGAACCTAACAACACATCATTAGCATAGAGTTGATATGCAATTACTGGAACTACGTATGTTTTTTCACTAGGATTTTTTACAAGAAATGTAACAACAAATTTTGCTTCATCTTCTCCAGCTTCTCTTAATGCAACATTTGCTAATTCAACTTCAACTTGTTCAAGTGATACATTATCTAAACTAGCATAGTACACAATCCCTCCCATTAAAGCTAAACATCCAACTATTGCTGCATAAACTGTAAGTTTACTTTGGAGTCCCATTTCAACTTAATTCTTTATCTACAAGTAAAAAACGTTGTCAAGATCCAAATACATAATATTTGATATAATAATTGACATAACATGGCTGCAATAGAACAAGCAATTTTTACTTGGATTCATCTTGTTTCAGCTGCAATATGGGTAGGTGGTTCACTTTTTATTGGAATTGTATTTTCTCCACTTCTTAAAACAATGACTAACTCTCTTCAAGAAAGAATGCAAATAATGATTAGAGTTGGAAAAAGATTTAACAAAATTGCTGTGCCTTCATTAATTATTATGATGGCAACTGGTTTGTATAATTCTCATTTAATACTTGGCAAACCACATATTCTTTTTGAAACAAGTTATGGACAATTTTTAATTATTAAAATTATACTTGTAATTGTACTAATTATAATATATGCAGTACATGTTAGAGTAATTCGAAAAGATGTTGAAGAAAAAATTATGTCAAATCAAATGTCTGAACCTGAAATCCAAAAATTAAGAAAAAAAATTATCATTCTTGGAGAAATTACTGTAGTTTTATCTTTAGCAATTCTCTTTTTCGCATCTTTACTTGATGCTGGGGTTTGATATTCCCTGAATAATTATTTCAAAACCTCCTGATATTTTTCCAATTCCATATTTACAACCTGTAATTTTTGATGTTACAAACAGATTTGTCTCTAAATGTTTTGTAATTTCTTTAACCTGAAAAACTGTTCTTTTACCTCCTAAACTTGCAGGTACCACCAACATATCTGCCAAATTTTTATCCATTCCTGTCAAATTATTAATAAATTTATCAAAATCTAAATCAAAATTTTGTGTTTTTTTGTTAAATAATCCATCTTCCCCAATAATTGAATTTTCATCAATACTGTAAAGTAATAATGAAGCTCCTGAATCAATTGCTTTTTCTTCTTTAATTTCAACTTCAACATTAAAATTTCTTTTACTAATTTTTTCTTCAATAATTTTTAATTTTTCAATAATTATTTCTCTTGAAATTTTTGAAAATGTACATATCATTTTAAAATTATTTGTTTTTCTTTGAGAAAAATTTATTGATTTTATTTTTGATGGATATACTTTCAACTTAACTTCTCCACCTCCTTTTGGATAATATCCTCGTTTTGTTAATTTAATTGAAAAATTTATTCCTATTCTAGAATATGCTTCTTTGAGAACATATTGTGTGTAATCCATTGATGGGCTCCAAAGAACATCTGTTCCTCCTTTAATTGTTAAACTAAGTTTTTTTTGTGAAATAGATACAACAGGAATTAAAACTTGTAAAATTAAAGCAATACTTCCTGCTGTTTTAACATCTTCAACTAATTCCAAATTTTCTATATTTCCTGGAATAAATTTTAATTCTGTAGATCCTATTTT
>JABGZU010000150.1 GCA_018674605.1 Candidatus Nitrosopumilus sp. | reverse complement strand
GTTCCAAGAACATTAGACATCAAACTAAAAGTTACAAGTTTTACTTTTCCAGTTGCAAGATATTTATCAAGATCATCTAAATTTAATTGTCCATCATCATTCATTCCAATGTATTCTAATTTTGCACGTTTTTCTTGAGTAAGTAATTGCCATGGTACAATATTGCTATGATGTTCATATTCAGTAGTTACAATAATGTCACCTTCATTAATGTGAGGTCTGCCCCATGCATATGCAACTAAATTAATTGCTTCAGTTGTACCTCTAACAAAAATAAGCTCTTGTCTATTTTTTATATTTACAAATTTTGCAATTTTATCTCGTGCAGATTCGTATGCTTCAGTAGATTCCTCAGCAAGAGCGTATACTGCACGATGAATGTTTGCATTATGATTTCGATAATAATCAGTAATAGCATCAATTACTTGATTTGGTTTTTGGGTTGTTGAAGCATTATCCAAATAAACAAGAGGTTTGTTATCTCTAACGGTTCGAGATAAGATTGGAAAATCTTTTCTAATATTTTCAAAAGAGGAATCAGTACTTTGCAATTTTTAAATCTCCACAAAAATTTCATTATTATCAATTTTAACTGGATAAACTTGAAGTGCAGTTTCAGCTGGAAGGTTATTTGGTTTACCATTAACTAAATTGAAAACAGAAAGATGTAATGGACATCGAACACCTTCATCACTAAGAAATCCAGTAGAAAGATCAGCATCAGCATGAGTACAAATTAGATCAGTTGCATGAATAGTACCATTAAGATTTGCTATGAGAAGTTTTTTACCATCTTGAACAAATCCAAAAAGTTCACCTTTTTTCACTTGATCTAAACTACATGCTTTAATCCACTCAGACAAAAAAATCACCGATACTTGTAGTGTTGTTCAATTTCAGAATTTTCATCATAACGAGTTTCTTCAATTTCAACAAACTTTGCCAATTCCTCATCAGTATTAATGCTAAGCTCACGATTATCCCATTTTGATTCAATAAGATATGCAATCCAAGCTCTAACTTGAAAAGACATTTTTCGTGAAAGTGGTTCTAAGAAACCTTCAACAATAGTTCTTTCAGCCTCTTCATGACTAAGACATCTAGTTTTAAGATAGAAAATTTGTTCCTCATCAATTTGTGCAACAGATGCAGAGTGCGTTGCTTTTACATCATTAGTAAATATTTCCAATCCAGGAATTGCATCAGATTTTGCGTCTTTATCTAATAGAATTGAACGACCAGATAAGAAAGAGTTTGATTTAGATGCATTTTCTTTAATTCTAATCATTCCTTTGAAAAGAGATTTAGATTTATTTCGAAGAATAGATTTTTCAACCACTCTTCCTTCAGTAGATGGACTTTCATGATTTACATTAGTTTGAATATCAAATGTTTGTTCATTATTTCCAAAGATAACTTCAGAGTCATTAGAAGATGCACCAGTACCATTAAGGAAATATTCAATTTTATATCTAGACAACATTGAACCAAATAATCCAGAATACCAATTCACTTTAGCATCCTGACCTAAATCAGTACGCTTTGTAGAAAAAGTTACGGCATGTTGGTCCATCATTTGTAAAGTAGTAATATCCAATTGGGCATTTGCAGCAACACTAGTATTCATTAATTCCAAATATGCTTGTTGAGTTTGAATATTTGGAGAATACAATTCTTGAATAAGTGTGGATTTACTACTCTCATCTGCAAAAATAATATTTCTAGAAATAGTAGAATGTCCATCTTCAGAAAGACACGTCAAAAAGTGAATTGGTTTATCTAAAACAAAATTGCGTGGTATGTGGATAAATATACCAGAATTAAATGCAGCATTATTCAAAGCTGTAAATTTATCATCTTTGGGATTTGATGCATCTAATGCTTTTTTTACCAATTCAGGATTATTTTGAATTGCATCAGATATTGAAGAGATTACAACACCTTGAGATTTTAATTCATCAGGTAAATTGATTTTATGGATATTAGTTCCAATTTGGATAATACAAATTTCATTATCTAATTCACTCAATCTTTTTTGAAGAAAAGCAGGAACTGTTTCAGTAGTTGTTATTGAAAGAGAGACTTTTTCAGGATCCATTTTTTTAGCATCAGTATACTTGTTGTATAACGGAGATGTCTCAATTGGAAGACTATCGTAAATTGATAATGAATTTCTTCTATAATCTTTAAGCCAATCAGGCTCATTTCTAGACGAAGAGATCTCATCAATGTGAGTAGTATTTAATTTAGAAAGAAGTTCTTGAGACATGGTTAATCATTGGGTTTTATAATTATCCTACAGAGTCATCCATTTCTAATTTAATGAGTCTGTTTAATTCAACTGCATATTCCATTGGTAATTCTTTTGTAAATGGCTCCATAAATCCATTAACAATTAATGATAACGCATCTTCCTCACTAAATCCTCTAGACATAAGATAGAAAATTTGCTCATCACCAATTTTTCCAACTGTTGCTTCGTGAGTAATTGTTGCATCCTCTTGATCAATTACCATGTATGGATAAGTATCAGTTTTAGAAGTATCATCCATCAGTAATGCATCACATCTAACAGTAGATTTCACACCAGTAGCACCTTTGGCAACATTTAGCATTCCTCTGTAAGTTGAACGGCCATCCAATCTACTTACAGACTTTGATGTAACCTTAGAAGTAGTATTTGGTGCAAGATGTACCATTTTAGCACCAGTGTCTTGATGTTGACCTTTACCTGCAAATGCAATAGATAATGTCTCACCATAAGCTCTTTCACCCATAAGATAGACTCCAGGATATTTCATTGTTAATTTACTTCCAATGTTTCCATCAATCCATTCAACTGTTGCACCTTCATATGCATAAGCTCGTTTTGTTACAAGATTGTAAACATCTGAACTCCAGTTTTGAATAGTAGTGTATCTTAATTTTGCGTCTTTGTGTGCAACAAGTTCTACAACAGCAGAGTGAAGGGATTCAGAAGAATATACAGGAGCAGTACAACCTTCGATATAGTGTACTTCAGCACCTTCATCAACAATGATTAATGTTCTTTCAAACTGACCAATATTTTCTGCATTAATTCTAAAGTATGCTTGTAAAGGCATGTCAATATGAACACCTGGTGGAACATAGATGAATGAACCACCACTCCATACAGCACTGTTCAATGCTGCAAATTTGTTATCCTCTGGAGGAATAATTTTGCCAAAATATTTTTTGAATAATTCAGGATGATCAATTAAAGCTTGATCAGTATCTAAAAACAAAACACCTTGTTTTGCTAAATCTTCTCTTAAACTATGATAAACAACTTCAGATTCATATTGTGCACCTACACCGGCTAAGAATTTCTTTTCAGCCTCTGGAATTCCAAGTTTATCAAAAGTATTTTTGACATTTTCTGGAACATCATCCCAATTTTTTTCTGTTTTATCAGATGCTTTGGCATAATAATAGATATTTTGGAAATCAATAACACTAAGATCTCCACCCCAAGTTGGCATTGGTTTATTCATAAAGATCTCATAAGAACGTAATCTGAAATCGAGCATCCATTGTGGCTCATTTTTCATTTTACTAATTTCAATTACAGTATCTTTAGAGAGTCCTTTCTTACTAAGGTGAACATACATTTCAGTAGAATCTTTAAAATCATATTTTGTATAATCTATATCCATATTTTCAGAAGATACATTCTCAGTTGCCATGCTTGACATAACCGCGTTATATTATAAATATATGAGGAAAAGTAGGTAGAGCTAAATAGCTTAAGCTAAAGTAAACTCAAGATAAATTCAAAGACATTTTCATAGCATCAAATGCACCTGCAACAGTATGAACTTCTGCAACAGTATTTTTGACTTTGAATTTTTTTAATTCATCTGAAGTAAATGGACCTATAGAAACAACAGATAGTTTTGTAAGATTATCAAGTAATGTATCAGTACCATAATCCTTGGACATTATCTCAAAAAATCCACGAACAGAAGAAGCACTAGTAAATACCACCCCATCAACTTTATTTTGAGAAAATAATTCTCGAAATCCATTCCATTGAGTAGTATCTCTAAATGCACAAACATCATACAGGTGAATTTCTAAAGCATCTATTCCAATCTTGGAAAGTAATTCTTTTAGAAAAGGTGTAGATGCACCACTACGTGGAACAATAACTTTTTTTCCAACAGCATTAAGTCTTGTAAATTCTTCACCAACACCAACTGATGAAAAAGTTGTAGGTTGATGGTTTACTTTAATTCCTTCTGCTTCAAGTGCAAGGGAAGTTTTAGGACCAACAGACATCACAATAGTATTTGCAACTGCTAATTGTAATTTTTCAATTTTTCTAGATTGTTTTGCAGTATCAAATAATAATTTAACAGCTTTTGAACTCATAAAAACAGAATAATCAGGATCATATTTTGATATCGATTCTAAAAATTCATCAACAATTTTTTCACCTTTACTTACTAGTTCAATTGTAGGTAATGGAATTGGAGTTGCATTATTTTGTTGAGCAAGTGAAATAAATTCAGAAGCATCATCTTTTGAACGAGTTATTGCAATTGTTTTACCAGTTAACATTATTTCCATCCAATAACATCAGACAAATCAACTACTTTACCAATAATGATATTTGTAGGAGGAATAATTTTATTTTCTTTAACTTTTTTTGCAATATTTGTAACAGTACCTTTAATCATTTTTTGTTGAGGGGTTGTTCCATTTTGAATTACAGCAACAGGAGTTTTTTTATCTAATCCACCAGATATCAATTGTTTACAAATAACATCAATTCTAGATAGACCCATCATAATTACAATAGTATCCACAGATTTTGCAAGATTTTGCCATTTGACAATCTCTTGTTTCTTTTCAGGATCCTCATGACCTGTAACAAAAACTACTGATGAGGCATACTTTCTGTGAGTAAGAGGTATTCCAGCATATGTGGCAGAACCAATTCCAGAAGTAATTCCAGGAACAATTTCATATTTTACTTTATGATCTTTTAGAAATTCAGCCTCTTCACCACCACGTCCAAAAATAATTGGATCTCCACCCTTTAGTCTAACAACATTTTTTTTAGATTTTGCATATTCAACCATTAAATCATTAGTAGTATTTTGATGAGTTGTGTCATCACCAACTGCACGTCCAACATAGATTTTTTCAGCAGTTTTAGGAATCATAGAAATAATTTTTTTGCTTACTAATCTATCATACAAAACAACATCTGCTTTTTGGATTAATTCAACTGCCCGTAAAGTAATTAATTTACTATCGCCAGGTCCGGCTCCAACAAGATACACTTTTCCAGTCATGATTTATTCCATTCCTCCACTTTTTCCCTCCAATTTAATGCAAGATCATTGATTCCCTTACTACGTAGTTCCTCTCCTACTTGTCTGCCCAAAGATTTGGGATTATTCTTATCACCAGATCTAGTAACGTGTAAAGATTGTTTACCATCAACAGAAAAAGCAGATACAGACAATGTCATTTCAGAACCATTTGATTTGGCATATGCGCCCAAAGGAAATCTACATCCAGAATCAATAAAATCAGATAAAGCACGTTCAGCCTCAATTTCTAATCTAGAATCAAGATCTTCAATTTTTTTAAGCATTTCAATTGTTTGAATATCATCAATTCTTGCAACTATTGCAATAGCACCTTGACCAGGTGAAGGAGAAAAATCATCTATCGATAAAAAAGTAGATTGAATATCAACACCCAATCTAGAAATTCCAGCTTGTGCAAGTACTATGGCATCATAATTTTCTTCAGATGTTTTTTTAATTCTAGTTTCAATATTTCCACGAATTGGTTTAACAACAACATCAGATCTTTTTCTACTAACCTGTACAGCACGTCGCAGTGAACTTGTTCCAATAACAGAACCGGCTTTAATTTCATCTAAAGAAGAACCATCAGATGAAATGAATACATCATTTACTTTTTCACGTTTTGGAATTGATGCAATTATAAGATTATCAGCTAATTCAGAAGGAACATCTTTAAGACTATGAACTGCAAAATCAACTTCTTTTTCTGCAACAGCTCTATCAATTTCTTTTTCAAAAATACCTTTTTGTTCAATAGTAAATAATGGTCTTGTATCAGTATCACCTTTAGTAGTGATAGGTTTAATTTCATATTCAGAATCAGGATTTATTTTTTTTAATTCTGAAATTACCCAATTTGTTTGAGCCAGAGATAATTTACTACCTCTTGCACCAACTAAATATTTCAATTTTTCACCGACTTTAATGCAGTATGATATGCATCTAATGTTTTGTTTAGATCATTTTCAGTGTGAGCATCAGATAAGAAAACTACTTCAAATTGAGAAGGAGCTATAAAGATACCTTCCTTTAACAAAGTTCTAAATAATTTTTGGAATTTTTTGCCATTTGCTTTTTTTGATGTATTATAATTAACTACAGGCGTATCAGTAAAGAAAATCTGAAACATCGAGGCTGTAAAATTAATTTGGTGAGGAATATTCATGTCAGTTGCCATATCATCCAATGCAGTAGAAAATAGCAAATTGAATCTTTCAAGTTTAGAATATAGTTTATTTTTCATTTTATTCATCGTCTTAATAGAACTGATTGCAGCACTTACAGAAATTGGATTTCCAGCAAAAGTGCTTGCTTGGTAAACATTTCCTCCAGGAGAGAGTAAATCCATAATTTCTTTTTTACCACCAACAGCAGATATAGCAAATCCATTACTCAAAGCCTTAGCCAATGTAGTAATATCAGGTTTAATTCCAAAATGTTGTTGTGCTCCACCAGGTGACACTCTAAATCCAGTAACAACTTCATCAAAAATTAAAGGAATGTTATTTTCTTTAGTAATTTTTCTTAAATCTGAAAGAAATTTTTTTTCAGGTAAAATTAAACCCATGTTAGCTAAAATTGGTTCAACAATTACACCGGCAATATCTTTATGTTTAGAAATTGTTTTTTGTAAATCTTCAATATTATTATATTCAACTACAAGAGTATTTTTTGAAACTTCATCTAATCCACCATCAGATACAGAGATTCCATTATGTGCAGAACCAGAACCGGCTTTAACTAAAACAGAATCATGTGCACCATGATAGCATCCTTCAAATTTAATAATTTTTTTCTTTTTTGTAAATCCACGAGCTAATCGAATTGCAGTCATAGTAGATTCACCGCCAGTATTCATCAATCGTACTTTATCCATTGAAGGAAAATTTGCAAGAATTAATTTTGATAATTCTATTTCAGATTCAGTAGGAGTACAATACAATGTACCTTTCAAAAGTTGCTTAGAGACAGAAGAAATAATTTCTTTTCTTCGATGTCCCAAAAGTAATGCACCATATGCATTACAAAAATCAATGTAACGTCGATTATCTGCATCCCAAATATATGCACCATTTGCTTTTTTTGTAAAAAATGGGTAAGGTTCAAAATATCTTACAGGGCTATTTACACCTGAAGGGATTACTTTTTTTGCATCATTAAATAATTTTTTAGAAGTAATCATCATTTAGTCCACAATATTGTCATTATTATTCGTAATTTGAGCTCTTTGTGCTTGAAATTTACCACGAAACAAAAATGCTACAATCATAGTTCCAACAAATGGTGCACTCCAATATAGCCATAAATCAATAAAAGTTCCAGATAACAATGCAGGTGCAAACGCCCTAGCAGGATTCATAGATGCACCAGAGATAAATGCTAAAAATAGAATATCCAATCCAACAATCCCACCAATTGCAATACCACTAAATCCCCTCAATCCTTTTGTATATACAACATAAAAAATAACACCCATAAGCATAGCAGAAGCTAAAACTTCTACAGAAAATATTAAAAATATTGAGAAATCATGATTAGGAGCATTAGATCCAAGATTTGCTTTGTCTCCAATAAAATTTAAAACAAAAAGAGAACCCAATAATGCACCAATTATTTCTGCAACAAAATAATACAAAACTTGAATTTTAGTGATATGTCCTGTAATATAATATCCAATAGTAACTGCAGGATTAAAATGAGCTAAAGAGATTTTTCCAAAAGAATAAACTCCGATTAACAATGCAATAAATGGTGCAATAGCAGCAAAGGGAATTCCTAAATCACCATCAAAAAATTCTACGTCATAAACAATCGAACCCGTTGCAAAAACTACAAGAATAAAAGTTCCAATTAATTCTACAGTAAAAATTTGTAAATTAGAATATGTCATCAATTATCACATTCAAGGGAATTAATTAGATTCAAGACATCAACTTTAATTTGATCACGAATTTTTCTAACAGCATCAATAGATTTTTCTTTTGGATCATCAATATTCCAATTATCAATATCATTGACAAATAATGCAGGACATGATTCTTTATCCATACAACCCATGTTGATAGTTTTAATAGAATTTTCAATCATGGAACTAGATAATAATTTGGGTTGATGATTTTTTAAATTAATTCCAATTTCAGCCATCACTAAAACAACAGTAGGGTTAAGATGCAATGAGGGAGTGGTCCCAGCACTAATTACATTGAATTTGTTTTTAGCATATTTTTTAAAAAATGCCTCAGCCATCTGACTTCTTCCCGCATTTTCTAGGCACACAAATAGAACATTATCAGATACGCTCATACTATAACATAAATATTAATTTATATAAATTTAGATTGATATGAATGGAACTAGTCTTCTAAAATGTATTTGTGATGAAACAAGATTTGAAATTTTAGAATTATTACAAAAAAATAACGAATTATGTGTAAATGATTTTGTAAATAAATTAAAAAAAAATCAACCGTTAGTATCACATCATCTAAAGACATTAAAAAAATGCGGTATTGTTAAATCAAGAGATGAAGGAAAAAAGGCAATGTATAAAATTTCAAACAATCAATTATCAGAATTAATTACAAATATTACAAAAACATCAAAAGAAATTCCAAACTTATGTTTGGATAAAAATTGTTGTTAGAATTTTTCAGTGCGTAGTACGCCAACATCACTAACATAAAGAACGATTGCAAAATTTGCAAATAAAGTTCTAGAAACTTCCTCTACAATATCTTGTAATTTTTCTTCTCGTAAAATTATTTCAATTTTAACATTTTTTTCATTTTGTAAACCTTGACCACGCACTCCACGGGCCCCGTTCCCATTGACTTCATAAGTTGTATAACCAGTAATTTTATTTTTAGTTAAAATTTCCATAATATTTTTTTGTGCTAAAATTTCACAAGTTATTGTAAGTAATTTTACAGGATAAAGTTTCATATTAAATCCTTTAACCCATAATTGAATAAGTCTATCGATCCTTCAGGATCATGTAATAAAGATGAAATTGCAAACATGATAGGTAATAAGACAATAATGTTGTAAGGGAAGGTAATTCCCAATGCAGATGTGATGTAAAGACTAGGATTTGCCTGTGGAATTGCATTACGTAAAACTGCAGGTGCAGCAATAAATGAAGCACTAGCTAAAAGAAGACCAAACATCACTGAACCACCCAAGCTAAGACCCATTAGAGTGGCCACAACAACTCCAATAATTCCATTAAAAGTAGGCATAACTATAGCAAATGCAGTAAGAAAAACACCAACTTTTTTGATATCATCTAATCTCTGACCAGCAATTATACCCATCTCAATCATAAAAATTACAATTGCACCAGTAAACATTTCATCAAAAACAATTCTAATAGAACTAAATCCATCCTCACCAATTATGTAACCAATTACAATACTACCAAGTAAAATTACAATGGCCTTACCAGTAATAGATTCTTTTAAAATTTTAGAAAGTTTTGTTTTTGTTTCATCAATTCCAACATCAATATCAGATTTAGAATCATTTGTGAAAGATTGTTTTTTTATACGTATTTGTTTAGAGATAGCCATATTTGTCAAAAATATTGCCATGATAAATGCAACTGGCTCCAATACTGCCAAGACAGCTGCAAGATAACCTTCAGAGGTAACACCTTGAGTTTTAAGAAAAGACAATCCAACTGAAAAAGTCACAGCACCAACGGCACCATAAGTAGAGGCTAATGCATAAGAATCAAAAATATTGAATTTTCCTAATCGTTTTAAAATTTGATAATGATTTAAGGTAAATAACAAAGAAAGACCAATCGCAACAAGCATTGGGATTAACATATTTTCAAATCCAGTATTTCTCATCTCTAAGCCACCATGAAGTCCTATAGCTGCAAGAAGATAGATAGGTAAAAATTCTGAAATTGCTTCAGGGATTTTTAAATCAGACTTTATTCTAGCAGCGATAATTCCAAACAAGAAAAATAAAACTATAGGAGTAAGTAAATTAGATTGTATTAATTGTAAAATTTCCATCGGAATATCTCAAAAAAAAATTGCTGAAATAAAAATCAAGGTATTGAGAAATTAAACAAACAGATGAATGAGATAAGTGAACCCAATTCCCATTGCAGCACTACCAGGAATAGTAATTATCCATGAAAATACAATTTGTCTACTAACATTCCAACGAACAGCTCGTTTTCGTCTGGCAGAACCTGCACCCATAATTGTACCAGTAATAGCATGAGTTGTACTTGCAGGAATACCCAAAGTTGCAAAAATTGCAAGCATTATTCCACCACCTGTTTCTGCTGCAAATCCTTGATAAGGTTTGAGTTTTGTAATTTTTACACCAAGAGTTTTGATTACTTTGTAACCTCCAAAGAAAGTACCAAGTCCCATTGCAGATGCTGCAGCTAAAATCACCCAAAGAGGTATTTCTAGTTCAGGAATCATTCCTGCAGAAAATAGAATTAATGCGATAATACCCATAGTCTTTTGTCCATCATTAGCACCGTGAGTTAAAGCAAACCAAGCAGAAGAAATGATTTGTAAACGTCCAAAAGTTTTGTTAACTATTGCAGGTTTTCGACTTGCAAAAATAGTAATAATTAATCCAGTTAACAGTAAACCAAAAATTATTCCACCAATGGGGGCAATTACAATCCCTGCAAAAACTTTAGTCAATCCACCATAAACTAATTTTTCAAACCCTAGCCCCATAATTCCAGCACCCATTATTCCTCCAACTAATGAATGACTGTTTGAAATTGGTAATCCAAAATACGTACAAAGAGTACTCCAACCAATTGCACCAGCTAATCCACCTATAATCATGTAAACTGTAATATCATCAGGGCTAACAATTCCTTTAGCAATTGTCATAGATACTGCTACACCAAAGATGAAGGGTCCAGCAAAATTTGCTAAAGCAGAAAGGGTGACAGCGTGAATTGGTTTCAAAACACGGGTTCCAATAACTGTAGCAACTGAATTTGCAGAATCATTAAATCCATTTACAAAATCAAAAATTAATGCAACGATAATTGCACCTATTGCTACTTCTATCATTTAATCATCTCAAGTATATTTTAAAACAATATCCTCAATAACATCTGCAACATCTACACATCTATCTGATGCAGTTTCCATTGTTTCATAGATATCTTTTAGTTTGATAATTTTAATTGCATCATCTGTTTCAAAGAGTTCTCGAATAGCCTCACGATACAAATCATCAACAGCATGTTCAATTTCACCGGTATTTCTACAATGTTGGATCATGTCTTTAGGATTTTTAATTTTCTGTAATTTTGATACCATATACTCAACTTCTTTGGTAGCTTTGACTAGTTCATTTGCCATTTCTTTACAATATGGCGGAGGCGTAGTAATTTTGTAACTATACACCCTAGCAGCAATTCCATCCATGAAATCAATTACATCATCTATTTTTGATGCAATTCTTTGCATATCTTCACGATCTAAAGGAGTGATGAAGGTTTTATTTAATTCAGAAAAAATATCACGAGTTAAAACATCTGCTTCAGTTTCTAACTTGTGAATTTTTGCTGCTTGTTCAGTGTTACTAAGATCTTCAAATAAAACCACTACAGCCTCAGAGGTTTCAACTGCTTTTTTTGCTAAATTATCTAAAATTTTTAAAAGTGCTTTTTCATTGGATTTAATCCACGATAACCATTGTCCCATAACTCAATTAACTATGATTTTGACTTAAAACTGATCATCATAAAGTATATGGTTCTATATAGAAATAATTGATCGTAAAAAATTTGATTTTGATCGTGTTTTAAAAAAATAAAAAATTATCAAAATGGTTTGTTTACTTCTCGCGTAAACACATAACTTGCAATAGCGATCATTGCAAGTACAAATGCAAAAATTACACCCAGACTGATCAGTATAGGAATACCACCTTCAGATACTCCGGTCATTAATTCTCTAACTAACAAAACAGTATAGGTTACAGGATTTAGTTTTGCAACAACAGCAAGCCAGTTTGGCAATAATTCTAGAGGAAATAATGCAGGACTTAACATGAACAACGGCATACCCATTAAATTTATCATGCCCCAAAAAGTTTCTTGGGACTTTGCAGTTGCAGCAAGAGTTACAGATATTCCAGAAAATCC
>JABGZU010000093.1 GCA_018674605.1 Candidatus Nitrosopumilus sp. | reverse complement strand
TTTGCTTTATCAGAAAGTTTTGTACGAATTTCTGTATTTTCTTTTGAATCATAACCAGAAGTAAAAGACAAAATTAGATCAACGGCTTTATCAAAATCCCTATGCAAAATTGCTTTTCCAATTAAATGAGTTACAGGTCGTTTTGAGCCAAATCTTTGATAACCATAAAAATTCAAAACGTGATTATGTTCAGTAAATGAAGATAAATCATCAGAACAATCAGAAATGTGTATTTTAAAATTATTACCAATCATATCTTTTTTAGATAATGGTTTTTTTGAAAATCCAATTCGAGTAAGAGAGTATTTGTCTGTAGAAAAATCATCAATAGGTTTGCCTTTGTGAGGAGAACCAACGAATTGTTCAGTTACAGCAGATGCATCTTTTAATCCCAGAGCTTTGAGATGGACGCCTGTTTTTCGAAATATACCAGATAAAGCATGATTAGTATCAATTTTTTTCTTGTTTAATTTGTAAACAGCATAACCACTTTGATCAGTAATAGAATTATGAGCACGTTTAGAAATTAATTCAGATACTTCAAAATCTTCAGAAGTTATTCTAATTTTTCCACCAATACCAGAAAAATTTGTGGTGTACAAAGAGATTCCAATTTGAGAATCAATATCAGGTATCAATCTATTGTCACGGTTACAAATTTACTTACTGAAACATCAGGTAATTGAATTCCAAGTAAAACTTTGTAAGTTCCAGAAACGGCATCATCAGTGGCAGACATTTTCAAATGAATAGGTATTTGGGAATCAGATTCAAGTTGAAAAGATTCTGTTGAATCATGAATTAATTCCAAATTCAAAAAATCATGAGTAGTGGAAAGTACCAGCAGAGAATCTAAAGAGGTATCAATTGATGAAGTAGATATTACAAAGTGGAATTGTTTTGTTTCACCAGAATTCAATGATATAGAATTAGATTCAAGTTGAATTTCAACTGGTAGTGGTACAGAAGTATCTACAACACCAATTTTATTTTCAACCCATTCAGTAAACCAAATTTTTTCACCATGTATTGTAAAATCAAAGATTTGTGCAATTCCGCAGTCATCTAAAACTTCAAATCCAGAATCACAATCTCCCCAATTAGGATTTTTTGAAGGTACATGGTATTCCACAAGAGATTGAGTTGTAGGATTCATAACAGAAATATTATTTGCAGTTTGCTCATTAAACACAAGTCGTCCCTGATCATCATTTTCAATCCAATAAGGTCTAGAAATAGGAGATTGAATTACACCTGTTTGGTTTCCATATGTCCCAAACATAGGATCTGCAGTGACATATTGAATAAATTTTTCAGATGAAGAATTAAAACTAAAAAATGATGATGAAGTCGTATCAGCTATCCAAAGAAGGCCATCATCAGAAAAAGTGATGCCGTTTGGAGTAAGTAATTGTACAGGGAGGGCATAAGCATTAATAAAATCAACTAAGGGTAAAAATTGTTCACCAGAATTAGACACAGCATTACGATAATCATTTTGATTAAACTTTACTAAAAATCCACCTTGTTGGAATAACCAATTGGTATACCAAATGTTATCATTTTCATCTAATGCAAAATCAGCAGTTACCGAATCATCAATTGCAGAAGGAATACTAAGATAATTTACTTCAGCATCAGATAAACTGACATCCAAAATAGTTAGTTTGTTTCCAGTAAAATCATTAATGATAATTTGAGATCCTTCAATTCTTAATTTTTGAGGTAAAGAATTATCATCAGAAGGATAAGATAATCGATCATATTGTTCATCAAGAGTAGAAAATTTCCATATAGAATCATAGGTTTCATCAGTAAACCAAACTGAACCATCAGGGGCATAATCAATTCCCCACATCATTGAACGGCCACCAGGAGGCCATGTTGGGTTTTCATATTCAGTAAATGTTTCACTAATAGGATCAAATTTTGCAAGATTACCAGTATTTGTTTCAGTAAACCAGACATTACCATCATAATCAGATACAATTGCTAAGGGGTTTGTACATTCTGTAGGAATAACATATTCTTTAACAAAATCAGTAGATTTGGCATCAGTATCAGAACTACAAAATTGAGTCCTTTGATCATCAGGAAAATTATCAGCAGGCGTTCCAGTAATAGTTACATCAGGAGTATCTACTTCAGGCTCCATGCCAGGAATTGCAATTGCAATAGTAGAAGAAAGTAAAATTGCACCAAAGAAAATAGTAACAAATACACCTTTTTTCTTCATAGAATAAAAAATATAGATCCTTGTTATATCTTATTCCCAGTTAGTTATAGTAATTTTAAATCACCAGTAATTTTATCAATTAAATTTTCAGGTGCAGGTCCAATTGATATGCAAGTAGTAGTGCCAGGAGCTAATTGAGTATGTCCAGCATCAGAAACTTCAGACCAAGGAAGATTCAAATCAATAGCATGTCTTTTTATTTCCTGTAATTCTTTAATTCCTGAAACTTTCACAACTACTTTTTCTTGACCACCCCACCATTCAGACCACCATTCAGGGAGAGATTTTCTAACATGTTCAGCACCAAGAACACAAGCATGACCAACTTGAGCTGCAATCTTACCCTTGCCCATACCAAGATCAGTTCTAACAACTATTACCTGTTTGATGTCTCCCACAACATTACCAAAAATAGGCACAATGAAAAACTTTTGAATTAAATAATTGACAAAGAACCAAAATCTATGTACTATGATGTAACAATTGCAGGGGGAAGCGTTGCAGGTTTATTATGTGCAAGAGAAATATCTGCAAAAGGATTTTCAGTATTAGTAATTGAAGAAGATTATGAAATAGGGACACCAGAACATTGTGGAGGACTAGTCAGTATTGCAGGTTTAGAAGAATTAGGAATAATTCCATTTAGAAAAACTTTTGATCATATGATAGAGTCTGCAGAAATTACATCTCCAAATGGAAATAAGTTTACAATTAATTCAAAAAAACAAAAAGTGGTAGAAATTAGCAGAAGAGAATTAGATAAACAAATTGCATTTCAAGCTCAAAAGAATGGAGCAGGGATAAAAGTCAGAACAAGTTTTCAAGAAATTACAGATACTGGAATAAGAACTAATGAAGGTAAAGTGGAATGTAAAATTTTTGTTGATGCTAGAGGAGTATCATCATTAATTCAGAAAGATCGAACAGGCATATTATCATCAGCACAATATGAAATTTATGCAAATTGGATAAAAAAAGGGAAAGTAGAAGTAATTTTTGATCAAGAAAAATATCCAGGATTTTTTGCATGGATAATTCCATCTAATGAAGGGAAAGGGAAAATAGGTATAGCAGGAAAAGGAATTAACGTAGCAGAAACATTAGATGAATTTCTTAAAGAAAAAGGACAATTTTCAACAATTAGAAAAATATTTGCACCCATTTGGATTAAAGGTCCAATTGAAAAATTCGTAGAAGGTAAAACAGTAATCATAGGGGATGCAGCAGGACAAGCAAAACCAACTACAGCTGGAGGGATTTTTACAAGTGGAATGGGAGGAGTGTACGCAGGACAAGCCATATGTAAATTTTTGAAGACAAATGAAATATCAGATCTTCAAAACTATCAAAAAAGATGGATGGATAGATTTGGAAAAGAATTTGAAAAACAATTACTTGCTAGAAAAATATTAGAAAGAATAACCAACCAAACAATCAATAAGTTATTTGAATCAATAACTCCAGAAATTATTAAAGAAATTTCAGAAAAGGATGATTTTGATTTTCATACAAGTTCAATAATAAAATTATTAGGAATGAAAGGTTCGATAAAAACAGCTCAAGCGTTAATCAGCGGAGAACTCAAAAAAATATTAAGTTAAGAGAAATACAAAATCTAAGGAAGGTATAAATGATGTTTACAGAAAATTTGAGCATGTCATCTACCATATCATTACCAACATGCAGTTGCTGTCATAGAGCAATTATGCCTAATGACAAATGTGTAAAATTCAACTGTCCAGATTGTGGGGTAGATCTTGTTTGGAGATGTGAAAGTTGCAGAGAGGCAGCAAGAAACTATACTTGTTCTTCATGTAATTTTCAAGGACCTTAAACAAAATGACTGACATAGTATTGATAACAAAAATCCTCCCAACAGGAATGGAAGTGAATTTAGATAAATTAGCTGAATCTATCAAATCATCACTAAAAGAAGGAATCATTATGAAACGTCATGCAAAAGAACCATTAGCTTTTGGTTTAGAATGTGTTAAAGCTGAATTTGTATTAGAAGATAGAGAAGGACAAATGGATTCATTAGAAGACACCGTAAGAGCTGTTGACGGTGTTAGTGAATTTGAAGTTCTCAGTATGAGCCGTAATTAAATTAACAGGAAGTAAGTGATTTTTTGGTCCGCAAAGAAGAGCCTTTGCAAATGAGAATTGGTGAAGCAAAACAAAGGGACATAGGCAAAAAACGTGCAAGAGTAAGTCCAGAAGCAATGAATTTTCTAAAAGTTGTATCAGGAGACATTGTTGAAATTATAGGTTCAAGAACAAGTTGTGCAGTTATTTGGCCAGCAGATGAAGATGAAAAATTTCCAGACATAATTAGAATTGATGGACAAACAAGAAAGAATGTAGGAAATACACTAAATGATATCATAAAAATAAAAAAAGTAACAACAAAAATTGCAAAAACAATAACACTGACACCAGTTAGTGATTCAATAACAATAGACAATGAATTTACAGATTTTGTGAAAAATAGACTAAAAGGATTGCCAGTTACATATGAGGACGAAATTTCTGTAATGATTTTAGGAAATTCCATGGATTTCAAAATAACAAAAACAGTACCAAAAGGAGTAATCAAAATGGACAAAACAACAGAAATGAATATTTCAACAGAAACATCCATCGATAGAAAAATCAGAGTGACATATGAAGAGGTGGGAGGATTAAAAGAAAAAACAAAAGCAATGAGAGAAATTGTAGAGTTACCACTAAGACATCCAGAATTATTTTCAAGATTAGGAATTGAATCACATGGAGGAATTTTACTTTATGGTCCACCAGGATGTGGAAAAACATTACTTGCAAAAGTTCTTGCAAGTGAATCAGAAGCTAACATGTTTTCCATTAATGGTCCAGAAATTATGAATAAATATTATGGTGAAACAGAAGCTAAACTAAGAGACATATTCAAAGAAGCAAAAGACAAATCACCAAGCATTATTTTTATTGATGAAATTGATGCAATTGCACCAAAAAGAGAAGAAGTTAACGGAGATGTTGAGAAAAGAGTTGTGGCACAATTACTAGCATTAATGGATGGGTTAACAGATAGAGGAAATGTCATAGTATTGGGGGCAACCAACAGACCAGACAGTGTAGATCCAGCTCTCAGAAGACCAGGAAGATTTGACAGAGAATTTGAAATTACAGTACCAAATGAAGATGAAAGATTAGAAATTTTACAAATCCATACACGAGGAATGCCAACTAGTAAAGATATAGATCTAAAAGAATTATCATTAGAATTACACGGATACACAGGGGCAGACATTAAATCACTATGTAGAGAAGCTGCTATGAAATCAATCAGAAGGTATTTGCCAGAAATTGATCTAGAAACAGAAAAAATTTCATCAGAAATTTTACAATCAATGCAAATTAAATTAATTGATTTTTACGATGCGATGCATGAAGTAGTCCCTACTGCAATGAGGGAATTTTATGTAGAAAGACCAAAAGTGTGGTGGCAAGATGTAGGAGGATTAGACGAAGTGAAAAAAGGATTAACAGAAAATTTAATCACAGCAATAAAAGAACCAAGTAAATTTACAAAAATGGGAATCAAACCACCAAAAGGAGCTTTACTTTATGGCCCACCAGGATGTGGAAAAACATTACTTGGAAGAGCAGTTGCAACAGAAACAGGAGCAAATATGATTTTAGTTAGAGGTCCAGAAATTCTTTCTAAATGGATGGGGGAATCAGAAAAAGCATTAAGAGAAATATTTAGAAAAGCAAAAGCATCATCACCATGTGTAGTAATTTTTGATGAATTAGATGCATTAGCTAAATTTAGATCAAATGAAGGAAAGACAAGTGAAACAATTCTGAGTCAATTATTAACAGAAATAGAAGAAAGTACATCATCACGAGTTGCAGTAATTGGAATTACAAATAGACCAGACATCATAGATAATGCACTATTAAGGGCAGGTAGATTAGATCTAGTTTTGTATGTTTCACCTCCAGATGAAAAAGGACGTTTGGAAATTATTAAAATTCTAACAAAAAAAATGCCATTATCAAATGATGTAAAATTACAAGAGATTGCAGTTGCAACACAAAATTACACAGGTGCAGATTTAACAGCATTGTGTAGAGAAGCAGCGGTACATGCAATGAGAAATCAATCATCAAAAATATCTAGTAATGATTTTGCAACTAGTTTAAAACAAGTTAAACCATCAATCACTAAAGAAGTAGATCAATGGTATAATACCATAAGAGAAAGTATATCTAATGTAGTACCCAAGACAGAAGAGAAAGCATTTTACGGTTAATCATGACAATCCCACTACGAAATACAATATTTGACAAAATCAAGGAAGCAAATTCATTAACGGATGTTGAACTTAACAAAAGTTTAACAAAAGATGGATTAAATCTATCAGAAGGAAGATTTAACAAAGTGTTGTTAGATTTGGAAATTTTAGGTCTTATCAAAGTAGCATGGTTTACAAAAGATGAACGTAGAATTGAAGTAATAGTAATTGAAAAAGAAGAAGATCCAATCGCAAAACAAAACAAGGAAGTAATGGAAAAAGATTACGAAGCAAGTTTTCCAGGATTAGACAAGTAATTCAAAAAAAAGTAATTAGATTAAAGGAATATGAAATGCTGCATCTAATGCAACAGCAACAAAAATTATTGTCAAGTAAGGAGCAGTTACCTTGTATGCTTTCCAAGCAAATTCAGAAGTAGGGGTTTTTGTTAATTTGTAATGATATACAAGCATTAATCCACCAGATACAACTGCAATAACAGCATAAACAAGTCCTAATCCATCAGGAATCAATACTAGTAACAAAGAATATGGAATTAAGATCAAAGTGTTGCCTAAAATGAATTTAGATGTTTTTTGCATTCCAATTACAACAGGCAACATAGGAACTTCAGCTTGTGCATATTCATCTTTAATTTTCATGGCAAGACACCAAAAGTGAGAAGGAGTCCATACGAATACCAAAAATCCAACTAAAAATCCCAATAAATCCATACTACCAGTTGCGGCGGCCCATCCAGCCCAAGCTGCAGCACTACCAGCAATTCCACCAATTACAATATTAGATGTATTTCTACGTTTTAGCCAAACAGTGTAAATTATCACATAAGAAAATATTCCCACAGCAATAAAGAAAGCAGATATTGCATTAAGTGCAAAGAATCCATAAATCACAGATATGCAACTTACAATCAATCCATACAACAAGACATGAGATGCAGCCATTCGTCCAGAAGGAATTGGCCTAGTACTAGTTCGAGTCATTTTAGGATCAATATCTCGATCATAATAATGATTTAAGGCACTAGAGCCAGCAGATGCCAATGCACCTGCAACTATAATATGCAAATAATCTAAATATTCAAGTGGAGCGGTACCAGATACCAACTTACTTGCAGCATACATTGACGTAACTGCAGTAATCACTAAAAGAACAACAATTCTTGGTTTTGATATCTCAATTATTTCATTAATTCCCAATTTACTCTACACAATTTGGAAGCCATTTTAATCCTTGTTGTAGATCCACCATATTTCAAAAGGAATAAGTATTCACCCCTACCAGCTAATTTTAATGAGTAATTGGGACCTATTAATGCCAGGAATGGGCCTTACAGGTATAGGATTAGCAGGGCTCATTTTGGCATATGCAGGTATTGCACATACGTTCATTGATGGCATGCATGCATTAACGGGTCTTACCATGTTTGTAGGATTAATTTTTACAGCAGCAGGTATCTTAGATGGGGGTATTTCAACAAGCACCAGAGCCAAAGTGACAACTTTGGTAATTGTGTCAATATCAATAGGATTTGGACTTTATACATTAGTAACCATGAATACTTCAGACTTTACACTTACAATTGTTCTAATTTTATTGGCAATCGCACTTCCAGCATTAGCAATAGGATATGTTGCAATGAAAAAACCAGGAAGTATAAAACCAATAGGATTGGTGCTAGGATTAGCAGTAGCTAGTGCAATGGTGATTTGGGTTTCAGCGGGAGCAATGAGTGCAGATGAAGAGATAACATCTGAAGAAACAGTAGATCATGAAGCAGTTGAAGGATTAACGACAGGACCAATTTTTGCAATTGAGATTCTTGAAGATTCAGCTCAAGAAGGAAATCCAGATTATAGTCCAGACAGAGCAATAGTAACTCAAGGATATGTTATTGAATGGATAAATGAAGATTCAGCACCACATACAGTTACAAGTTCAGCAGATTATGGAGAAACATTTGATTCAAGTTTGATTAGTGCAGGAGAGATATTCACATTAGATACAACTAATTTAGAGATTGGAGAATACGAATACTTGTGCATAGTACACCCTTGGATGACTGCAACATTAGTCATAGAAGCACCAAAAGAGCCAACTAAAATTATAATTCCAAAAGGAGCTGCAATTCCAGAAGATGGAAAAATATTCTATGATCCAGAAACAATCAATATTTCAACTGGAACAACAGTTGAATGGGTAAATGAAGATTCAGCAATGCATACAGCAACATCAGGAAGTCCAACAAATGGAGCTGATGGAATATTTGATTCAGAAATATTAAACATTGATGATACATATCAATTTACATTTGCAGATGCAGGAAACTATGATTACTATTGTATTTTACATCCATGGATGATTGGAACTGTTAATGTAGAATAAAGTTGCAGAAAATTATTTTAAAACAATCAGATAAAAAAATTTTATCGCAATATTCAGAAAATCAAAAACCCAATGAGGCATGTGCCATATTATTTGGAAGAAAAAATGAAGTTTTAGATATATTTTTAACAGAAAATATCGATGAATCACCCATAAATTTTACAATTTCAAATGAACAATTGATAGAAGGATATAAGATTGCAGAAGAGAAAGAAATGGAAGTCATATCAATATTTCATTCACATCCAAATTCAGATGCATATCCTTCAAGTACAGATAAAAAATTTATGCAAAGTAATCCAGTAGTATGGATAATTTATTCAGGAATTAACAAAAACTTTAGAGCACATATTCTTGAATCAGATAGCATAGAAATTCAAATTGAAGAAAAATAATTATAACTATACATATTGATCAAACATAATTTCACTAAATTTTAATTTCTTAAAACATAATAGGATAAAAAATAATTCAAACATATGAGTAAAAAAAATACCAGCACTATTACATTTAGAGTAGATGAAAATGTAGATAAGCATCTTAGAAAAATTGCAAAAGAACAAAAAATTAGCATCAATACTTTAGCTAATCAAATTTTTGGAAATTATTTAGATTTAGATGTGTATATGGAAAAATTCGGAGTAATGAAAATGAGTAAAAAAGCATTCAAAATGTTTTTAGATAAAACAGATGAAACGGAACTTAAACTTTTAGCTCTTGATGCAGGTTCAAATGAACCTAAAGAGTTCATATTATTCAAATGGAAAGAAATTACATTAGAAAATGTATCTACATTTATGAAAATTTATTGTGAACATTGTGGATATGGGCAATGTGATCTAGAACAATCAGAAAACAAGGTATCCATGAGCATACGTCACAACTTTGGTAAAAAAGGATCATCATACATTGCTTCATTTCTAACAGCAGCAGTAACATCCACATTGAATCTTGAATGTAACATTATAGAATCAAATGAATCTGTAACTATTTCTTTTGCCAATTGATTGCAAATGATTGCAAATAATACATGTTAGTTAAATGTAATTTGAGACATATTTGATTATGAATACAAAACAAGATACATCAGTTAGTGATACTTTAAAACAAAAAATAGACATGATAAAACACCTCAAAGAAAACAATACAACTTACAAAGCCCATTGGTGGCGAGCTATGTCAATGTCAATAGCATTATTCATTCATGCTTGGATACCATCGATGTTCCCAACTTATGCTTCAGATAAAATGAATCATAGATAGTCACTATCAGGCATTGTGAAATAAATATCCCTTTTTTTATTAAAAAATATGGAAATTCACGTATACGACACTTATGTCAAAGCAGCAGATGGTCATACCATGCACTTTGATGTAATTACTGGTGAAAAAGATCATCCTAAAGCCATAGAATTTGGTAAAGAATGGTTAAAAGAAATAGGTGAAGCAGAAGCTGAAATGACACAAAACGAATGTACATTCTGTCACTCACAATCTTGCCCAGAGCCTGTTGAACAGGCAATTAAGGAAAAAGGCTATTTTATCCAAAAGATGGAAGGCTGTCCTTAAACATTTTTTTTCTTTTTAAAAAATATATTTTTTTAGATAGAGGTTTCATAGTTATTGTATGAATGAAACCAAATATGCAAAATTGACAATAAATGGAGATAAAAAAACAGTGTGGATTTGTGGTTGTTTTCAAACAACAGATAATTATTTTAAATTCTGTGATAAACATAATCCAACTTTACAAAAAGCAATTCAGTCGCAAATTGATGAGTTGGATATGACTTTGATTGTTGAAGAAAACAGTTAGATTACAAGTAGTGTAACAAATGAAAAAATAATTACAATAGGGACAATATTTTGATTAGGGTATTAAATTTGAGGACAAATACATTAGTGTAAAAATATCCAATAACATTAATCATAATTTTATGAATTTTAAAACAAGTATGACTTTCATTTCAACTAAGTATGAATCAAAAAGAATGAATTTTGTTTCTTTTTTTATAAGCTGAAAAAGTCTTTCCGCGAAGTCCTTGTCTAACTAATTTATTAAATCTCTTTCCATGTGCAAGATAAGGGAATCTCATATGGATTAACTCATGGACAAGAGTATTTTCCAATATTTTTTCATCAGGAATTTTTCTGACATTAATAAAAACCAAATTATGTTGAAGATAAGATACACCATAATACTTGTAAGCAGATGTACGTCTGCCTTCAGTCATTTCTTTAGGAGCATCAAGAACTTCTTTAGTAGATAATAAAATTTGAGGTTCAGAAATTGAAAATCTTTGAGAGTAAATTCCAACTTTTTCTAAAATTTGTAATTTAAGATCAGGATCAAGTTTCACATTAATTTTTCAAGTAATACATGTTTATCTTAAAATGTCAATTGTTGTACAATGTTTGGTTGATTTTGATTCTACAAAATTACAAATGAATAGGGTCAGAGGTTTTGTGGGGTAATCACGAATCATACAGCCACCGTCTCATCACACCCCATTACTTCATTAAATTAAGTAATGTTTGTGCTTTATTTCTAATTTCTGTAGTAATTTGTACCAAAACCAATCCCTGATTTGGTTGACCATACAAAACAATAGAATGTTCAGGAGCATGTATACAAACAGGTAATACCAATAAATCTTCTTCACCATTTACAGTTAACCTAACAGGGGAATTCATAGTAAATGCTTTTTTAATTATTTCAATACTTTGTAAAGTAATTTCAGCAGGAGGATTATCAATAATTAACTCAGAGGCATTTCCAAGTTCTAGAAGTTCTCTTTTTTGTCTTTTTTCTAAACCATCAATTATTTGTAAAGATGGAATTAAATCAAAATCAATCATTTTCTCAGTAGTTTTATCTCCAACTGTAATAATGTAAGAATCATCTGAAAGGTATTTTTGAATATTTTCTTTATTATCTTTACCAACGGGTAATAATATTCCTAAAGGAATTTTCAATTGATCTCTTAAAGAATCAGGTAATTTCACAGGAATCGTAACTAAGTTGTGACATTCTCAGACTGTATTTCGTCAGAAGATTCAGATTGAGGTTCAGATT
>JABGZU010000084.1 GCA_018674605.1 Candidatus Nitrosopumilus sp. | reverse complement strand
TTGGAATAAGAAAAATAATTTCTAATTACTGAGTGTAATTATAGACTATTTAGAAGATTATTAGTTAAAACAAAAGAAAAAGATAGAAATTGGCTACATTCTATTAAATTTTAAAATTGAAAAAAATTGAAATTAACAAAATTTACAATCAAAACTGTATTGATGGAATGAGTTTAATTCCTAAAAATAAAATTGATCTTGTAATTACTGATCCTCCTTTTGCTATTAATTTTAAAGCAAAAAAAGCCAATTACAATCGAATCGCTTCTAGAGTCTTATCTGGATATAATGAAATTAAACCTGAAGACTATTATGATTTTACCTTTTCCTGGATGAGTGAAGTTTTTCGAATCCTAAAAGATTCTGGAAGTATGTATGTATTTTCAGGATGGAATAACCTTAAAGATATTTTACGTGCATTAGATGATGTTGGATTTGTAACTATTAATCATATTATTTGGAAATATCAGTTTGGTGTTGTAACTAAAAAGAAGTTTGTAACTTCACATTATCATTGTCTTTATGTTTGTAAGGATGATAAAAAAAGAAAATTTTTTCCTTTTTCTAGATTTAAAAAAGAAGATAAATCTGATGAAGGCCGTAGTCTTCATTATCGTGATAAAGAAGATGTGTGGAATATTAAAAGAGAATATTGGTCTGGTGATGAAAAAACCCCTACCAAGTTACCGTCTGAAATAATAAAAAAATTATTAGAATATTCTAGTGAAAAAAAAGATATTATATTTGATCCTTTTCTTGGTTCTGGACAAGTAGCAGTTGTAAGTAAATCTCTTAATCGACGTTTTCTTGGATTTGAAATTGTTCCTGATTACTATAAATTTGCCAAAAAAAGATTAGATGAAAATTTGTATAGAATTAAAACATCAAAATAATTTTTATTTTGTTTCAGAAGTATCTGGTGTTTTTTTACCAATTCTTGTGGAAATATCTTTTTGAATTTCTTCATCTGTCTTTCCTTCAGTTTTAATTCCAACTGATTTAGCTATTGTTTCAAGTTTCTCTCTTTCTGTTTCTACAGGACCTGAAATTTTTGGAATTTCTTCTGTAACTTCTTTCATTTGTTGTTGAATTTCATTTTTGGCATTATTGTATTCATTAACAACTTTACCCATTTTTTTTGCAAAACCTGGAAGTTTACCTGTTCCTAAAATTAGCACTACTGCTGCAAATATAATTATCATCCATTCACTGCCACCTATATTCAATGAATAGTCTAACATGTTCAGAAATTCTTTGATTTAAAATTAAACGTAATGTTTTCTATTGTGCCTAATTTGTTCATTATTTTATTGAATAATTTCTTTATTTACTGATTTTGAATTTCTTCTGGTTCTAATTTCTTTCTTGATATTATGGCAAGTATTGTGACTCCTATTCCTATTATTCCAAATATCATATATGGTGTTTCATCTCCAAATGACTGTGTGATTGGACCTCCGATGGTTGGTCCTAATACCCATCCTAGTCCAAAAATTGTTTCATATGCTCCAATAATTTTTCCTGAAATATTTTTCCTTGTTTTGCTTAAAATAATTTCTAACGTTAATGGAAAAAATATACTAAATCCAAATCCCATTAAAACTAGAGCAATTCCAAACATGACAATTGAATCTGCAATTACTGATATTGCTAATCCTAATGAAACTGCTAAAGTTGCTGCAATCAAGGTTTGACTTGTTTTTTCTGCAAATTTCCCAGCTAATGCTAATGACACTACTCGTGAAATACCAAATACAAAATATAATAACAAAATGTTTGTTGCATCCATTCCATTATCATTAAGAAATGCTGGATAGATTGTTAAAATAATCCCAAATGATGATGTACAAAAAATTAATAAAATAATTACTTCTGGAAATTTCTTCATATCTTTTATTGCTGAAAATGAAAATTTTTCATGATGTCTTTTTACATTTTTTCTTGAAGTAAGTAATGATGTTATTATTCCTGCAGCTAAAATGAATGCTGCAATTTGAAACAAAATTCTATACGTAATATCCATATTTTCTAAAAACATTGTTCCAATTAGTGGTCCTATCATAAACCCCATTACAAAAAACATTGTAAACCATGAGATGTGCTTGACTCTACTTTTTTCTGTACTTTCGTTTGAAATGATAGATTCGCATGGAGGCCAAAAAAATGCATGAGCTATACCTGTCATTATTCTAAATCCCATTATTTCTGGAACGGATTGTGCAATGGATAGAAGATAAATTGATGCTGAATTAATTGCTGCACCTAATCCTAGTATGTATGCGTTGTTTATTCTATCTAATAATATTCCCACAAAAAGTGGAATGAACATGTATGGTACAAAATTTGCTAATCCAATAAAACCTAATTCTGAATATGTTGCACCAATAACATTTTTTGCGAAAATTGGTAATATTGGACCGTGAAGTCCATATGAAATACCTATGATTAACCCTGTAATGTTTACTAAAATTAGAACTCTATTCATTTGTAAGCTGCAACTATTATTGCACCGCCCATAAGATCTTTCTCAAACTCAACTCGTGAAAATTTTTCTAATAATAATTTTTCAAGTTTTTTATTTTGAGGCCATCTCTTGTAAGTGCCATACAGTGTTCCAAATTTTAATCCTAATTTTCCTGCTGCTGCAAATGCTAGAATTGGAAGAATGCATCTTAAATAAAATGAAACTCCAATTCTAAAAAATGATTCATCTGGTTTTCCCAAATCTACGATGACCATACGTCCCTCTTTTTTTAATACTCTGTGGATTTCTGAAATTGCAACTCTTAAATTAATTGCATCTCTTAACGAATATCCACACAAAACTGCATCAAATTCTCCTTCTTTAAATGGAATATGTTCAAAAACACCGTTTGCCATATTTGGAGTTTTTTCAAAATATGTGCTTGTATTTTTTAACATCGGTACTAAAGGATCATAAAGTGTGATTGAGAGATTTTCATCTGTTAGTTTCAGTGCTGTCTTTGACATATTTCCAAAACCTGATCCTGCATCTAAGATTTTATTTCCTGGAAATACTCTTCCTGAGATACCTTGATTTCTATGTTTTACATCTTTTCCTAATGATATTATTGAATTAACTTTATCATAAACTGGAATGATTTCTCGAAGTACTTCGATAACTTCATTCCAATAACTACTTCCTAAACCCATTTTTTATACTCTCTTTGTTTTAATTGAATATTTTTCAAATCTAAAATTTTTATTCATTTGTAAATTTTGATACGTTTTTAGAATAATTTTTCAAATCTGATTCTGAAACTTTTTCAAAAACTTTTGTATCTGATGAAACTTTAGCCATTTTAACATTTTTAATTTCCTCTTTTTCTTCTGCTTTCAAATTGATTGATGCAATAGCTAATGCTGCTGCATCTTCTAAACTCATATCTGGATTATAATTTTTTTCTAAAAATGAATTTACTTCATCAGCCCCTGCACCTATTGCTACTGCTGTAAATTGTACATATGTTCCACTAGGATCTATTACATAGATTGATTCTCCTTTTTGATCAATTCCTGCAATAATCATGGAGACACCATTTGGACGTACTCCGCCATATTGGGTAAATTGATGAGCTGTATCTGCTAAATATTTTGCAACTGTTCCAATTTCTACTGCTTCATCATATGTCATTTTGTTTCCTTGTGAAAATGCTCTTGCACTATCTACTTGAACACGTGCATCTGGAATGTATCCTGCTGCTGCAACTCCAATATGATGATCGACTTGAAAAATTTTCTGTGTGATATTTTTAGTTTGTAATGTTCGTGGTTTTTCTTCAACTGCCATGATTACTCCTTGATTAGTTCTAATGCCTATTGCTAGAGTTCCTCTCTTTACTGTCTCTATGGCATATTCTACTTGGTATATTCTACCATCTGGAGAATACATTGTAGGTGTCATATCGTATCCTCGTGATGCCATCATGATAATCAGAGTTCCTTCTCAGTCAATTTAAGGGTAATCCTCGTCTTAATGTCTGTGGAAATATTCATTTATTCAATTTTTAACTAATTTTCTAAAAATCAATTTCTATTTTTTAGAATTTTTAATTTATCCATAATTTTGATTTTCCTCAAAACTTCTCTATACTTTTACTCGAAAATTACGATCAGAATTCTGCTTACCAAACTTATATAATATCATACGAACAATTCAAAATATCTTGGTAAAGCATGATCCATTTGCAAATGCAACTAAACAAGTCAATGATGCTTGTGATATTCTTGGTATATCTGATAAAGGAATTCGTGAATATCTTGCAATGCCAAATAAAATGTTAAGAGTTAAAATTCCTGTTAAAATGGATAATGGAAAAATTAGAATATTTACTGGCTTTAGAAGTCAACACAATAACGATAGAGGCCCATACAAGGGAGGCATTCGTTATTTCAATCCTGAAGGTGGTGTTGAGTATATGGAGCGCGAAGTTATGGCTTTATCATCTTGGATGACTTGGAAATGTGCAATTGTTGATATCCCACTTGGTGGTGGAAAAGGTGCAATCTACGTTAACCCAAAAACTGAAAAACTTAGTGATGGTGAAATGGAGCGATTAACAAGAGGTTTTGCATATAAAATTTCTGAAATAATTGGACCTGAAAAAGATATTCCTGCACCTGATGTTTATACTACAGGACGAGAAATGACCCAAATTATGGATACTTTTAGTAAATTAAATGGAAACAAATACTCTCCAGGTGTAATTACTGGAAAACCAATTTCAATGGGTGGCTCACTTGCAAGAAATGTTGCAACTGGATTAGGTGCAGCATATACTATTAGAGAAGCTGCAAAAACATTGAAAATTAAATTAAAAGGTGCTAAAGTAGTTTTACAAGGATTTGGAAATGCATCTACATTTGCAGGTGAATCTTTAGAAAAAATGGGTTCTATTGTAATTGCTGTTAGTGATTCTAAAGGTTCAATTTCAATTCCTAAAGGTGCTAAAGTCAGTAAAATTTTAGAACATAAACAAAAAACTGGTTCTGTTGTTGGTTTTCCTGGTAGTAAGAAAATCTCTACTGAAGAATTACTAACTACAAAATGTGATATTTTAGTTCCAGGTGCACTTGAAAATCAAATTGATGCAAAGATTGCAGAGAAATTACAATGTAAACTCATTGCAGAGGCTGCAAATGGTCCAACATTACCTGAGGCTGATCCAATTATTTACAAAAAGAAAATTATGGTTATTCCTGATATTTTGGCAAACTCTGGTGGTGTCTGTATCTCATATTTAGAATGGGTACAAAACAACATGGGATACTATTGGACATTTGATGAGGTTGCAAGTAAAATGGAGGCAAATATCACAAAAGGATTCAAAGATGCACTTGCAGTATCTAAAAAACATAAAGTCGATATGAGAAAAGCAACTATGGTTTTGGCAGTTGAGCGAGTACTTGAGGCCTTTAATCAAAAAGGCATTTGGCCATAATCTTTATTCAAAATATAATTCATAACTGACTATCTATTCAATTAGTAATATGGTGTTTTACCATTTACCCATATCTCAATTTAGAGTATTTTCGTTCAAATAACATTTACAACAAGAACATTTATCTTGAATTTTTAGCATTATACTCCTTGAAATACGCATGCGTATTCACTTTTTGTAATTCTATTTGCACAAATGCACATCTATTTGCACAAAAATGATTCTATTTGCACAAATTTTAGTTTATTTGCACAAAACGAATTCTATTTGCACGGAAATTCACATTAGTTGAATGTAAAAACTGGACTTTTGAGTGCAAAGATTTTCTAATTTTTTTATAATTAACTCAATACTCTATGACCATTATTTGTAATATTTGAGTAATTCTCTATTGGTGAAGCCCAATCTGTAATAAATTAGATTATCATTGAAACTAGAATATTAAAAATAACAACATTACAATATCCAAATTTGAGTATTCTGAAATTATCATCTATGTTTTAAAATAATTATTTTATTATATTTTAAGAATGATCTTTATTCATGATCATTTGAGCAACAACTTCTTTTGAATAATCAATTCCATGTTTTTCTTCAAAATGTTCTTTCAATATTTTTACTTGAGATTCTGAAAATTCACCTTCGATGTTAAAATCACATTCAAATCCATAATCTTTACATTTTAACTTCAAAGCCATTATTTTGTAACAATACTTTTGATATAAAATTTATTGGAATTCTAATATATTGAAGAATTTATTTGATGTATCTTATTGTCTGATGTACTATTAATTCAAAATACTCGAATTGAAGGATCTGGATATTTGGGTGAACTTTTAAAAAATGATGGATTTAACATTACTTCTATTAATGCAAAACACGAACCCATTCCAACAAAAGATTTTGAATTGATTGTAATTTTGGGCGCACCTGAAAGTGTAAATGATAATTTACCTTATCTTTTAGATGAACAAAACTTAATCCGAAACAGCGTTGAAAAAAATATTCCTATTTTGGGAATATGTTTGGGTTCCCAATTGATTGCTAAAACTTTTGGAGCATCTGTATATCGTGGACCAAAAACTGAAATTGGATTTTACGATGATTTGAAAATTTCTAATAATTCTGCATTATTTTCAGGCATCAAAAACCCTTTCACTGTGTTTCATTGGCATGGTGATACATTTGATTTGCCTGATGGTGCTGTAAGACTAGTCTCATCTGAACATTACCAAAATCAAGCATTTCAATACAAAAGTGCAATTGGTTTACAATTTCATCTTGAAGTAAATGAACAAATGATAAATCTTTGGCTTGATAACACTGAAGAAAAATTACAACAAATACCTTACATTGATCCTCAAAAAATTCGTTCTGATATTGATGAACGTATATTTGTTGTAAAATCAAACATGGCAATTTTTTACAACAATTTTAAATCATCATTTTGTATTTGACCAAAGTTTAATATATTGAGATTTGATTTATCGATCGAGCAATGACTGCAGTACAGAAAATTTTTGAAGAAACAATTCAAACCGATCACAAAGTTATCACTGAGGAACTATCCAAATCTATTCTTAAATCATATGGCGTTAAGGTTCCACCTTATGCATTAGCTACTTCTGTAGATGATGCAGTAAAACAAGCAAAGAAAATAGGTTTTCCACTAGTAATGAAAGTAGTATCTCCACAAATTTTGCATAAAACTGATGTCGGTGGAGTTAAAGTTGGAATTGATAATGTTGATGATGTTAAAAAAACATTCAAAGATATGCATGGTCGTCTTTCTAAAAAGAAAGGTGTTGATGTTAAAGGAATTCTTTTGGAAAAAATGGTTCCAAAAGGTGTTGAGCTAATTGTAGGTATTCAAAATGATCCACAATTTGGCCCAATGATTATGGCTGGATTAGGTGGAGTAATGACTGAAGTATTCAAAGATGTTGCATTTAGAATGCTTCCAATAACTACATCTGATGCAAAATCTATGATAAATGAACTAAAAGGCTCAAAACTTCTCAAGGGTTTCAGAGGAAGTGAACCAGTTGATCTTAACATGGTTGCAAAAATGTTAGTTGACATTGGAAAATTAGGTGTAGACAATGCTGACTATGTTAACAGTATTGATTTTAATCCTGTAATTGTATATCCAAAATCCCATTTTGTAGTTGATGCAAAAATTATTCTAAATAGTGAATTAAAAAAGAATTCGATTTCAAAAGCAAAACCAAACATTGCATCCATGGAGTCTTTCTTTACTCCAAAATCTGTTGCACTAGTTGGTGCATCTGCAACCCCTGGAAAGATTGGTAATTCTGTATTAGATGCACTTGGAAAACAAGATTACAAAGGTAAAGTATTTCCAATTAATCCTAAACAAAAAGAGATTCTTGGAATCAAATGTTATCCATCATTAGATGCAATAAAAGCAAAAGTTGATCTAGTTGTTGTTTGTATTGATCTTGCATTTTGTGGACCAATTATGAAGACATGTGCTGAAAAAGGAATTCACAATGTTGTGATTGTTTCTGGTGGTGGCAAAGAACTTGGTGGTGATAGAGCTGCCATGGAAGCTGAAGTAAAAGAATTATCAATAAAACACAAAATTCGTGTTGTTGGTCCTAATTGTATTGGAATGTTTAATGCAGCAAATCGTCTTGATTGTGCATTTCAAGGACAAGAAAGAATGGTACGTTCAAAATTAGGAAATGTTGCATTTTTCTCACAAAGTGGAACAATGGGAATTAGTATGTTAGAAAGTGCTGATATCTTTGGTTTATCAAAAATGATTAGTTTTGGTAATCGTTCTGATGTTGATGAGGCAGATATGATATGGTATGCTGCAAATGATCCTCAAACTAAAGTAATTGGATTATACGTTGAAGGGTTTGGTGATGGTAGAAAATTCATCAATACAGCTAAACGTGTAATGAAACAAACAAAGAAACCAATTGTTATTTGGAAAAGTGGAAGAACTGCTGCAGGTGCAAAACAAGCAGCATCACATACAGGCTCACTTGGTGGATCTAATGCAATGATTATGGGTGCATTCAAACAAGCAGGAATTATTTCAGTTGACAGTTATCAAGAATTAGTTGGTGTCTTAAAGGCACTAGCATGGCAACCTCATGCAAAAGGCAATCGTGTTGCAATGACTAGTAATGGTGCTGGTCCAATGATTGGTGGAATTGATCAATTAGAAAAATCAGGTCTTGTTATAGGAAAATTATCTCCTAAAACTGTCAAATCCATAAAGGGACATTTCCCTCCAACTGTACCAATTCATAATGGTAATCCGGCAGATGTTGGTGGTGGTGCAACTGCAGATGATTACAAATTTGTTATTGAACAATTTGTAGATGAAAAAAATATTGATATTGCTATGCCCTGGTTTGTGTTCCAAGATGATCCACTTGAAGAAACAATTGTAGGTTACCTTGATGAATTATCCAAAAAAGGTGTTAAACCAATTTTGGCTGGTGGAAATGGTGGACCATATACTGAAAAAATGATTAAATTAATTGAGGAACATAATGTTCCTGTTTATCAAGACCTTAGAACTTGGGTTGCTGCAGCATCTGCTTTGTCTCAATGGGGCAAAGTCCGTGGAAAATAGATAACATTTAAGTTTCCTAAAACTTTCGCTGTAATTATGTCACTAGTTACCACATCTACTTCTGATGGCGTTTGTACTGTCAAAATCAACAGACCTGACAAACTAAATGCTATGAATACTGATGTTGCAAAAGAACTAATCACAACTTTTGAAACTCTTAATCACAATGATGATGTTAAAGTTATCATTTTGACTGGTGAGGGTGAAAAAGCATTTTCTGCAGGAGCTGATATTGAATACATGTCTAAAATTACTGCAGATGAATCTGTTGAATATGCAAAAACAGGACAACTTGTAACTGCAACTGTTGAACTTGTTAAACAACCAACAATTGCTGCTATCAATGGATTTGCATTAGGTGGAGGTTGTGAGCTTGCAATGTCATGTGATATTAGAATTGCAGCTGATACTGCAAGATTAGGTCAGCCAGAAGTAACAATCGGAATCCCTCCTGGATGGGGCGGAACACAAAGATTAATGAGAATTGTGGGAATAGCAAAGGCAAAAGAACTTGTCTATACTGGAAAAATGATCAAAGCTAATGAGGCAAAAGAAATTGGACTAGTTAACCATGTAGTACCTCTTGCATCATTACAAGAAGAAGCTTTGAAAATGGCACAACAAATCGCTGGATGTTCAACTATGGGCGTTCAGATGTCTAAAGTTGCAATCAATAAAGGAAGAAATGCAGATCTTGATACTGGACTTGCAATTGAACTCCTTGCTTGGAGAAATTGCTTTACACATCCTGATCGTGAAGAACGAATGACCGCATTTGTAAATAAATCCAAAAAATAAGCTATTTCTGTCTCTTTTTTATTTTTATTATTCATCAAGCCTGTGTGAATTACTAGTATGTTGGCGGGGAAAAACTTATTATAATTTAAAATCGATTTTTGATCATAATGGCAACTGAACAAACACAAAAAATGGTTACAGTTACTGCAAAAGCAGCTGAGAAAATTCATGAATTCATGAAAGAGGAAGCAGAATCCCCTGAATACCTACGAGTATATGTTCAAGGTGGAGGTTGTTCTGGATTATCTTATGGTATGGGCTTTGAAAAAGCACCAGAAGAAGATGATCTTGTTCTTGAAGAAAATGGAGTCAAACTCTTAGTTGATAGTTACAGTGTTGATCATTTACAAGGTGCAAACGTTGACTATATTGAAAGTTTAATGGGCTCTGGATTTAAAATTAATAATCCAAATGTTACAAAATCCTGTTCATGTGGTCACTCATTTAGTACTGAATAAACTAGTATCATTATTTTCATTTTTTAATCTCTTTAGCGTTTGCTGTATCTAAAAATTTGTTAATATTTTGCGATACCCTCATATATCGTAAATTGGAATTCCAATTATAATGATAAAGGAGATTAATAATTTATGCCTCAAACAGGTATTGTCAAGTACCACGTAAAACTTTCATACGACGTAGATGGACTCGTTGAACGAGCCGATATAATCGGTGCCATATTTGGACAAACAGAAGGACTGTTAGGCCCAGAGATGAATTTGAATGAACTACAACGAGTTTCTAAAGTAGGACGTATTGAAGTTATTGCAAAATCTACTTCTAATACCACTAATGGTAATGCTATAATTCCAATGAGTACTGATATTGATACTTGTGCATTAATTGCTGCAGGTATTGAGAGTATTGATAAGGTTGGTCCATTTGATTGTAAATTTACTTTAGATGCAATTGATGATGTACGTGCTGCCAAAAAAGATGATATTGTAAGACGTGCAAAGGAAATTAAACAAAAATGGGCAACAAAAACCGTTAGTGAAGGTGAAACTATGTTAAATGATGTTCATCAGGGTGATTCTGGTAAATTATCTACATATGGCCCATCAAAATTAACTTGTAGTTCTGGTGTCTTTGATTCAAAATGGATAATTCTTGTTGAGGGAAGAGCTGATGTGATTAATCTTTTACGAGCTGGTTATGATAATGTCGTTGCAATTGAAGGTGCAAAAATTGATGAATCCATTAAAGAATTATGTGCTGAAAAGGATACTGTTGTTGCTTTTATTGATGGTGATAGAGCTGGTGGATTTATTCTAAAAGAACTCAAATCTGTTGTTAAACTTGATTATGAATTACAAGCAGACACTGGAGTTGAGGTTGAAGAATTAACCCCACAAAGACTAGATGAAATTCTAAGACCAATTGCAGATGAAATTAAAAATGGTAAACCTGCACCAAAACTTGATAATGAAAATGATAAATCTATTGCAGAAGTGGCATCTAAAATATTCCCAAATCTCAATGAAACCCTTGAAGCAACTGCATTAGATGGTGATAAAAATGAAATTTTCAAAGTTCCAATAAGTGAAGTTGTTAGCAAATTATCTTCTCAATCAGGAATCAAATATCTTCTATTGGATGGAATTATTACCAAACGACTTTTAGATGGTGCAAAAAATGCTGGAATTGAATGTGTCATTGGACATAGAGTTGCAAAATTAACCAATTCTACTGATGGCATGACGATAAAAACATTCGCTGATTTAGGCGTATCTTAGGATTTTAGTTGACTGAACTAAAAATTCAGCATCTCTTAACTCTCTCTTATCTGTTATCAAAAGGAGCTAAATACAACTATGTTACAATTACTTCTTCTTCTTTAGGAAAAAATATAGAAAAATCTCAACAAGCAGCATCTAAACATTTACTTGAATTAGATCAAAATAAATTCATTACACGAATTATTAATGGGAGGAATATTTCAGTAAAAATTACTAGTAAGGGTTTTTCTGAAATGGTAAAACTATCTTCTATTTTACAAAAAAGTTTAGACTCTTCTCCATCTTATGTTGAACTAAAAGGTACTTTGGTTTCTGGAATGGGTGAAGGTGCATATTACATGGGATTAAAAGGATACACAAAACAATTCAAGTCTAAAATTGGTTATATTCCATTTCCTGGAACTCTCAATGTTCGATTGGATCAAAAAATACATCAAGAATCAATTAAACAATTTGAAACCTTAGATGGAATTAAAATTAAAAGTTTTTCTGATGGTAAGAGGACATATGGTTGGGTAAAATGTTTTTCAGCCAAATTAAATAATTCTATTAATTGTGAATTAATTATGCTTGAACGTACTCATCATGATGACTCTGTAATTGAATTAATATCTAAAACATGTTTACGTAAAAATACTAAATTAAAAGATGGCTCGAAAGTTTCAATAAAAATCCTAATTAATTCTTAGATTCCATGAATTGATTTTCCATACTCTTTTTGAATTTTAGAGCTAGAACTTTCAGGAATTGGAGATTGTAATCTGGCAACTTTTGCATTTAAATTAATTTTTTTACATCCCTCTGTAATGAATTGTTCTTGATGAATTTGATCATATCCTAATGCAATGATTTGTGGTCTGACATGCTTTACTGTTTTGAAAATATTTTCTTCTTGACCTATTAAACAAAGATCTACTACTTCTAATGAATTTACTAATTCTTGCCTTTGTTCTTGACTGTGTATTGGATTTCTTTTTTTCATTTTTACTGCAGTATTGTCGGTTGCTACCACCACCACCAACACATCTCCTAATGCTTTTGCTGCATTTAGTGTGGAAATATGCCCTGGATGAATAATATCAAAAACCCCTCCTGCTAATACTATGTGTAATGAATCTCGTCCAGTTTCTGTAAGTGTAATTTTATCTTCATTTACTAAATTTTTTTCAATTAATTCTGTGATTTTAGTATCAATTTGATTATCTAAAAGCATAGTTTTCTTTTTAATTATTTCAACTGGATTTGTTCCATTAATTTGACATACGTACATTGTTGATAGAATTTTCTTTTCAATTAATTCCAATATTTTTTGTACTTATTGACCTCTTCTTTAATTTATTGATGATATTACATTTTGGGGTCTAGACCTTTTGCTAATCTTAGTGCATCTACTAGTCCATCTGCATATCCTATACTCAAAATTGCAACTTCATCTTGCCCGTCTTCTAAAAATTTCTCAGCATCATTGATGTATAATTCTGCATTTTCTAAAATTACTTTGAATTCTTTTTGATCTTTATAATGTGGCTCAATTTCTTCAAGTGCTTCTCTTACCATTGGTACATACTTTTTCATCATTTGTTTTGAAATTTTTTCTGTTTTTTCAGAATTATCAAATGGTTCATCTATGCATTGACCAAATAATTTCAATGCATCTGATTCTGTAAAATGTAATCTACCTGGAATAATTACTGTGTGTGGAGGTTTTCCAAAATTCATTTTTGCTAAACTTGATATTTTACCTGAAATAATTGTTTGATCTTTAAAACCAATTCTTGATGCTACTATGACATAACTTGATTCTGTGATGACTTTTCTTCTTTGCCCTTGTTCTGTTTCTAATAGTCCTTTCAATGCATCATTAGGATCCAAGAAAAAATCTTTGTCTTGATTATATTCTAATAGCAATACTGTATGGTTACCTTCTATCAAATTTTTATAAATTACATAATATGGTGTAGTGAGTGATTTCATTTCACTCATTATTGTTGCTATTCTTCCAACCTTGTAAAAATGTAAACCACATTCTCCAATCATTGATGTGAGTGCTGATGATGCATGTATGGAATGTGTTTCTGTTTTATTTTCAATTGCTCTTGCTCGTAATTCAATATGTGTTGTTGCAATGTATGGATCTCCATAAGATAACAAAACTACATTTTTGCCCTTTGCATTTTCTAAAATTTCATTACCGTCTTCTACTAACCATCTTTTTGCAGGCTTGAACTCTCCTTTTATTGCATTTTGAATTTTTTCTAAATCTGATTTTCCAATTGGACTTGTAAATTGTTCTAGATATACAATGTCTGCAGTTGATATTGCATTCAACCCTTCAATTGAAATGGATTCAAATCCTGAAATTCCTAAACCGACAAACGATAACATTATTGCAATTTTTTATCATGAAGTCTTTTTAAATGCTGTAGTGTTGCCTTGATAATTTCTATACCTTTTAGATATTCTTCAATTGAAACTTTTTCATCTATTGTGTGAGCTTCGTGTGGATCTCCTGGACCGTATGTTACAACTGGAATTTTCCATTGGTTACCTAATACATTCATGTCTCCTGTACCTGTTTTTCTAATTAAAGTTGGTCTGGATTTCTCTACCTCCATTATACCTAATGTGAATGCTCTAACTAGTGCCGAATTATGTGGTGCTTCAAATGGTTCAGTTTCATCTAAAATTGAGTAAAATGCTTCCACTTCTCTATTTTGAGCAATTTCTTTAACTAATGTTGCAATTTTTTGTTCAATTGATTTGCAATTCATATCTACTGGAATTCTAATATCAAATGTAGTTTCACACTCTTTTGGTGTTACATTGTGACTTGTTCCACCTCTAATTTCGGTCATTGTTGCAGTTAACAACATTCCTTTAGTTTTTCCATCCTGCCCTTTTTCTAATTTTTCTTTTAATTCTTTTACAAATATCATTGATTCTTCAATTGCATTTTTTGACAACCATGGAGCACTTGCATGTGAACTATCTGGAACACTGATTCTTAGATTGATTGCTAATCTTCCTTTGTATGCAATTGTAACTTTTTGAATTCCACTAGGTTCTCCAAATACTGCATAATCAATATTCATTTCTTTTTTTACAATATTTTTAATTCCTATTGCATTCCCTTCTTCATCTACTGCTCCTACAAAAATTACTGTTCCACTATTGTTCTTAATTGATGCTGCAGCAAACAACATTGCCATTAATGGTGCTTTTGCATCTGATGCACCACGACCATAAAGTGAATCTCCTTCTTTTCTAACTTTTACTTTTCCTGGAACTACATCCATATGTCCACATAACATTATTCTGGGAGATCCTGTTCCTTTTTGTGCAATTACATTTCCTACTTCATCAATTTGTATATCTTCAAATCCTAAATCATCACATTTATCTGCCAAAAATTCTGCCATTGGTTTTTCACTAAGAGATGGTGTGTAAAGTCGAAGTGCTTTTTCTAGCATTTTTGTTGCAAACTTTGAAGTTACTGTGAAATTATTGTCCAATTTTATTTATCTACTTTTAGTGCATAATCTAGCATTAGAGAAGGTATGTCTACATCACATACCCTTACAGTATTTTTGTACTCTGTTGTATTATTAACTTCATGAACGACAAGCCCTTTTTCTTCACTTTCCATTAAATCTACTCCTACAATATCTCCTTGAACTGCATTTTTTGCTTTGATACACATCTCTTCCATTTCTTGTGTAACTTTACATGGTTCTGCAGTTCCTCCTAATGCCATATTGGTTTTCCAATGTTTTGAATTTCTGTAAATTGCTGCAACTATTTTATCTCCTACCATAATTGCTCTAATATCTCTTGGAGGTCTTTTTACAAATTCTTCTAAATAATGAATTTGATAAATTGGATACATTGTTTCTCTACTTTCAATTATACCTTCAGCTGAATCTTTATCATTTAATTTTGAAATTAATCTTCCCCAACTACCAACTGTTGGTTTGATGACTTTGGGATATCCATTAGTTTCTAATGATTCAATTGCTGCATCTTTTGAAAATGCAACTGTTGCATCTGGTGTTGGAACTCCAAATTTTTTTAATAACATGTGTGTAAATAATTTATTTCCAGCAAAAACCCCTGTGTTTAGACAATTGATTACTTTAACTCCTAACCCTTCTAAAGCTGCAGTTGAATGTAAATTTCTATAATAACTGACACATCTTTGAATTACTACTCCATAGTCTTCAGGTTTTTTTTCTAAATCTAATGCTAGTTTTTTACAATCAACCATCTGTATGTTGATGTTCTTTTTTTTACCTGCTTCTAGTAGAGCTTTTTCTTCCCAACGTATGGAATCGTAAAGAATTGTAACATCAGGATTCACTGTCCCCAATCCTCACCAACCGTTTGGGCCGGCTTGAGATCGAAACCATTTGAACTTTTTGCTAATTCAAAACTTGCGCCACATTCTGGACATGTTACAATTTCCCCTTCAAGTGCATCACTTGGTATGGAGATCTCAGCATCACATTCTTCACATTTTGACATATCTTTCTTTCATTTCTCCTCTTTATTTATCATTAATTATCTTTTTTTCTAGTCTGTCTTCAAGTGGAATTTCTATTAAATCTCCCATTCTTAGATTTTTTAGTCCTGCTGCAACTGCTTTTGCACCTGCCTCATCTTTCTTTAATCCTAATAATGACATCAAATAAGCAGCGCCTGTTTTTCCAGCTAATTCTCCAAATACTATTCTTCTTCTATTGCCCACGGCTCTTGGTGGTATTGGCTCATAGGCAGCTGGATTTTTCAAAATTGCTGCAAGGTGTGTACCAGCTTTGTGTTTGTATGCTGATGATCCAACAATTGGTTTTGAATCGTATGGCACAATTTTTGTATAATCTTCAATTAATTTAGATAAATCTAGTAACATATCTAATCTAAAGTCATTTGGTGATTTGTACAAGTAAGTTAATGCAACTGCTACTTCTGCAAGTGGAGGTATGCCTGTTCTTTCACCTATCCCATCAATAGTGGTATGAATTTGATCAACTCCTGCCTCACATGCTGAAAATGCATTTGCCACTGCAAATCCTATATCGTTATGAACATGTGCATCTAATGGTACGTCTACAACTTCTCTAACTTTTTTAACAAAATTATACATTCCAATTGGACGTAAAATTCCAACTGTATCTGGAAGACTAATTCTATCCACCCCTGCATCTTCAATTGCTTTACATACTTCTAATAGAAATTCTGGTTCTGCTCTACTTCCATCTTCTACTGTAAATCTAATTTTTAATCCATGAGATTTTGCATACTCTACTGTTCCTACAGCTCTTTCCAAAGCTTCTTCTCTTGAAATGCGTAATTTTTCTTTTAGATGTATATCTGAAATTCCTAAATATGCTGCACACCATTTTGCATCACAGCTTAATGAAATATCTATATCTCCTTTTAATGCACGTCCATGAGATACAATGTCTGCTGTTAATCCTTGTTTGATAATTGTTTTAGTTGCTTCTTGATGATCCTTTGATACAATTGGGGATATCTCGATTTGATCCACTCCAAAATAATCTAACATCCATGCAATCTGGATTCTTTGTTTATTTGTAAATGAAACTCCTGGATGTTGCTCTCCTTCTCTTAGAGTACTATCTAACACTCTGATTTTTTTTGGATTTTTTTCATATGCGTTATAGATATTTGCATAGTGATTCGGATCTTTCATTACTGAATTCGTTTATCAAAATTGATGATATAAACATATTCGTACTATTTACGTTGAAAATAATTCTAATTGATCCTAAATTAGTTTTGATTTAAAATTTTAAAACGAAACTCGTTTTTAGATAATTTTCTTTAAAATTATCACTGTATTGGTATCTACAACACCTGCAATTTTTCTCAATTCATCAATACTATTGTTAATTTCTGCAATACTTGATGCACTCATTATTGTGGTGATGTCATATTGTCCTGTAATTTCATAAACTGTTTTTACGCCATTTAATTTTGCAAGTTTTAATGATACTTTGGATGTGTCTGTTGCAGAATCTACTGAAACCAATACTATGGCGCTTGTGACATTTTCTTCTCCTAACTCTATTGTAAATTTATTAATTGTTTTACTATCTACTAAATTTTTTACTCGTCTTCTAACTGCTGATTCTGAAAGCTTTAATTTTTTACCAATATCTACAAATGATTCTCTAGCATCTTCTTTTAGATATCCAATAATTCTCTCGTCTGTTTTATCTTTGTACATTTCTTTTTTGTTCCTCTCTACCTATTACAATATCTAAAGCATGTAAAACTTTTGTTACATCTTCTTCGTTAATTACTAATGGTGGTAATATTCTTAGAATATTTCTTCCTGAATATAGCATTAAAACACCTTCTTCAATTAATCCCATTAGAATATCTTTTACTTCAAATTTCATTTCGATCCCAATCATTAGTCCTTTTCCTCTGATCTCTCTAATCATCGTATGTTTCTCTTTCAATTTTTCTAATCCTTCTCTAAACATTTCTCCCATTTTTTTAGAGTTTTCAATTAATCCATCTTCTGTTATTGATTTTAGAGCTGCAATTCCTGCTGCACATGATATTGGATTTCCACCAAATGTTGATGAATGTTCTCCTTTACTTATTGCAGCTAAAATATCTGGTCTAACTAATGTTGCACCCATTGGTACTCCTCCTGCAATTCCTTTTGCAAGACACAAAATGTCTGGTACTGTATTCCAGTGCTCTCCTGCCCATAATCGACCAGTTCTTCCTAAACCTGCTTGTATTTCGTCAAAAATTAATAGAATTCCTTTTTCGTTACATAGTTTTCTAACTTCTTGTAAGAATCCATCTGGTGCAACAATTATTCCACTTTCACCTTGAATTGGTTCTAAAATTATGAAAGCTGTATCCTCATCAATAACTGATCGAAGTGAATCCATGTCTCCAAATGATGCAAAAGAAACTTTTTCAACTAATGGTGCAAATGCTTTTCTGTATTTTGGATTAAATGTTAATGATAATGCCCCAAATGATTTTCCATGATATGATCCTTTCATTGCAACCATTCCTTTTTTACCTGTAAACTTTCTTGCAAATTTCATTGCAGCTTCAATTGCTTCTGCTCCACTATTGTTAAGATGTACTTGTGTTAATCCCTCTGGTGCTATTTCAATTAATTTTTTTAAAAACTCTTCTCTTGTTTTATTGTACAATGAACTGTGAACCGTAATAATTTTGTCTACTTGTTCTTTAATTGCATTATTGACTCTTTGATTTTGATGTCCTACTAGAGCTACTCCATATCCTCCCATACAATCTACATACTCTTTTCCTTTGATATCCCAAACATGAGCTCCTACACCTTTTTCAATTGTAACTGGAAATCTTTGATATAGATTTCCCATATGTTGATCTTCACTCATGTTCAATCACCGTACAATTATCATGTGTGATTGCTGAAGAAATAGGATTTTCTTTTTGACCATTTGCGATAAAAGCTTGTTTGACTCCCATGTCTAGTGCTTCTGTAGAAGCCAAAATCTTTTTTTCCATACCTGGACCTATTTTTGGTCGAATTTCTTTTGCTTCTGCTAATGTTAATTTTGGTACTACTTTTTCATCCATTAATAATCCATCTACATTTGTAATGAATAATACTTTATCACTTCCTACACTTCCAGCTACATACGCTGCAGCTCTATCTCCATCTACATTAAGAAATTCTGATTCTTCACTAATTGCTATTGGTGAAATTACGGGTGTCAGTCCTTGTTTGAGTAATGATTTGATAAATTCTGAATTTACGTTTTTAATTTTACCTGTATATCCACCATCAATTGCTTGTTTTCGACCTTTTTCATTTACAATTAACAATCTTTTCTTTCTGTCTGCTTCTATTATTTTTGCATCTACTCCTGATAATCCAATTGCATTGATTCCATTTTTTTGTAACATTTGAACAATAGTTTTGTTTATTCTGCCTGACATTACCATTGTAAAAATTTCTGCAGTTTCTTTATCTGTATACCTGCTTTTAATTCCACTTGGAGATGTTACAAACTTTGGCTCTTTACCTAATTGTTTACAAACTTTTGTAACTTCTTTTCCACCTCCGTGAACTATGATAATGCCTTCTGATTCTGCAGTTTTTTTAATATCTTTAATTGTGGATGGATGTAAATCATCTACTACACTTCCGCCAATTTTGATAGTAATCATTTCTAGACCGGAGTTAATGGTGTGTATCTTAGTCCATTCATTTCATCAAAACCACACATAACATTCATGTTTTGAATCGCAGAACCTGCTGCACCTTTCATCAAATTATCTGATGCTGATAACGCAATTAATCTATTATTATCCTCATCTAAATCAAATCCAATATCACAAAAGTTAGAACCAACTAAGAATTTTGGATCTGGGAATTTGTATAATCCTTTTTTATCTCTAATTAATCTAACAAATTTTTCATCACCATAAGCTTGACGATATATTTTCCATAATTCTTTTTCACTGATATCTTTTTTCATAAATGTATGATTTGTACACAAAATACCTCTAACAACATCTACTGCATGTGGACTCATCGAAACACGAATTTTATTTCCTGCAATTTCACTTAGCTCTTGTTCAATTTCACCTGTGTGTCTGTGCTTTGCTGGTTTGTATGGTCTGATTACTCCTGCACGCATTGCATGTGCTGTCCCTGAACCTGAACCTGCTCCTGAAGAACCAATTTTTGAATCAACAATAATGTGTTCTCTATCTATGATGTCATTTTTAATTAATGGTGCTAATGCTAACATTGAAGTTACTGCCATACATCCTGGACATGAAACTAGTTGTGCTTTTTTGATTTCTTCTCTATGTAGTTCTGGTACTCCAAACACTGATTTTGGTAAGTAGTCTGGATGTGGGTGTTTCCAACCATACCATTTGTCATATGCATCTTGTTGATGTAATCTATAATCTGCACTCAAATCAATAACTTTGATACCTCTATCGTATAGTGCTTTTACAATTTCAGTTGCAGTACCGTGTGGGACTGCTGTAAATACCACATCACATTGATCTGTTAGTTTATCGTAATCTAATTCTGAAAAAGTTAGATCTGTGAATCCCTTTAAACTTGGTTGAACTCTATGCAAATATTCTCCAACATGCTGTCTTGATGTTACCATACCAATTTCAACATCTGGGTGGTTAACTAGAAGACGAAGTGTTTCTCCTCCTACATAACCTGATGCTCCTACAACTCCAACTTTCATGATAAATCTCCTTGTAATGTAGTATAATTTATTTCCTAACGTAGTCTAAGGCGAATTTTACCATCTCTTTTGGTATATTTCGTTGTGAAACCCTTGCTAATCCTTTGAATTCTACTGTATTATTTACTTCGTGAACCACTATTCCTCTTTCTTCATCTTCCATCATATCAATTCCTAATATTCCTCCGCCCATTGCTTTTGATGCTTTTATTGCCATTTCTTCCATTTCTTTTGTAATTTCACAGATCTCTGGATCTGCCCCTAATGCGATATTTGTTTTAAAACCACCTGATGATTTTCTATACATGGCAGCGATAGGTTCATCTCCAATTGTAATAATTCTAATATCTCTTGGTGGTCTTTTGACGACTTTTTGTAAATAGTAAATTCTATCGTGAGGACTATCTGTAATGTCTCTAATTTCAACAATTGCATCCATTGCATCTTTATCTACAATCTGCATTACACCTCTTCCCCAACTACCTATTACTGGTTTGATTACTAGTGGGTATCCAACTTTTTCTAAATTATCTGTAGCACTTTCACTTGAAAATGAAAAATATGTTTTTGGTGTTGGTATGTTGTTTTTCTTTAAAAGTAATGTCATAAACATTTTGTTTCCACAAATACTTGCAACATCAAATTTATTCAAAACTGGAATATCTAAAAATTCTAGTGCTGATGTAAAATGTAAACCTCTAAAATAACTTACACATCTTTCTAACACTACATCTCCTAAATCCAAATCTTCTTTCTTACTATCTGTGTTGATTTGTGTAATTTTGGCATCTAACATTACTGCTGTGTGCCCTAATGCGGCAGCTTCCTTTTGTAGCATTTTTTCTTCCGTTCTTAAACGGTCAAAAACAATACTGATTTTTGACATTACTCTCCCCAGTCTTCGCCTACACTTTCTGCTTGTTTAAGCTCAATGTTTGATCCTTCTTTTTTAGAAATTTCAAAGTCAGCTCCACAATCAGGACAGGAGACTATTTCTCCAACTGAGGCATCATCTGGGATGTTGAGTTTTGCGTCACATTCTGGACAGTTCATGTTTTTGATTTCCATTTCTTTTGTAATTTATTAGCTTCCGTTGACTGCATTCCCCATAATTCGACGAATCCTTTAGCTAATCTTTGATCAAATGTGGATTCTACTCCATAAGTTGCAATATCGTGACTGTACAATGAATTTTTTGATTTTCTACCTACTACTCTCAAACTTCCTTTGTACATTTTTAATTTCACTGTACCTGATACTTGTTTTTGAGATGTTTCTATAAATCCGTCTAGGTCTGCTTTAAGAGGATCTTGCCAAAGTCCTGAATACACCAAATGTGCCCATTCATCATCAATTATTGACTTGAATTTATTTTGATGTTTTGTATGAACCATTTTTTCTAAATCTGAATGTGCCTCAATTAAACAAGTTGCTGCGGGATTTTCATATACTTCTCGTGATTTAATTCCTACAACTCTATCTTCAATATGATCAACTATTCCAACACCTGCTGCTCCTGCTTTTTTATTGATATATTCAATTATTTTTTGTGATTCAGTTATTTTTCCATCTACTACAACTGGAATTCCTTTTTCAAATTTAATTTCTAAATATGTTGGTTTATCTGGCAAGTCTTTTGTTTTTACCCAAATGAATGCATCATCTGGTGGTTCATTGTATGGGTCTTCTAGAACCCCTCCTTCAATTGCACGTCCCCATAAATTTTGATCAATACTGAATCTTTTTGCAACTGCATCTATCTCTATTCCATGTTTTTGTGCAAATTTTAATTCTGTATCTCTATCCAAATTTTTATCTCTGATTGGTGCTATGATTGGAAGATCAGAACCTGAACGTAATGTTATATCAAAACGTACTTGATCATTTCCTTTACCTGAACATCCATGTGCTAATGATGTCACTTTTTCTTTTTTTGCAATCTCTAATACTTTTTCTGCAATTAATGGTCTTGCAAGAGCTGTTGCTAAACAATATTTCTTTTGATAAAGTGCATTTGCTTTAATTGCTGGAAAAATATAATTTTTAACAAATTCTTTTCTTGCATCTATATTGTAATGTTTTTTCACTCCTAATGTTTTTGCTTTTGCAGCAATTTTTTTAGTATCATCTCCTTGACCTACATCTACTGTAACTGTAATTACATCCATGTCGTGTTCTTCTTGTAAATATTTTACAACAACTGAAGTATCTAGTCCTCCAGAAAATGCAAGAATTCCTTTTTGAGTCATGAAACATCTTTTCCGTATTATTTTGGAATTTATCTTTTGTGTTGAGTGTTTTTTACAAAAAATCCATGACTAGCTTAAGCTAAAATTCGATGATTATTTAACCATCAAATATAACGCTGTTTTATGACGATTAAATTGATACTTTCTGTAAGTATTGTGGTAGTTATAGTTGGTTTTATTGCTGGAATTATTTTAAATTCTGATGAAAGTTCTAATGAAAACACTCTTCGAATTGCATATTTTCCAAATATTGGACATGCAATTCCTATAATTGGAATGGAGAAAGGATTTTTTACAGAACAACTTACTGACACTGAAATTGAAACTAGGGTTTTTGATAGTGGGCCTCAAGTGATTGAATCCCTTTTTGCAAATTCTATTGATATTGCATATGTTGGACCTGGACCTACAATTAATGGATTTTTAAATTCTGAAAATAAAAATATTCAAATCCTATCTGGAGCTGCAAGCGGCGGTGCTAGTTTTATTGTTCATCCAAACTCTGAAATTAATACTGCATCTGATTTTGCAGGAAAAAAAATTGCTGTGCCTCAAATTGGAAATACTCAAGATATCTCATTACGTCATTATTTATCTGAAAATAATTTGAAACCTGCTGAAAAAGGTGGTTCTGTAATTGTTTATAATATTTCCAATCCTGATATCTATACTTTATTTGTAAAAGGTGATATTGATGGTGCATGGGTTGCAGAACCTTGGGCAACAATTTTAGAAACTGAACTTGGTGGGCATAGATTATTTTTTGAAGAAGATTTGTGGCCTGATAAACAATTTGCATCTGTACTTTTAATTGCAAATACTGATTATGTTGAAAAAAACCCTGAGATAATTTCTGATTTCCTTATTTCTCATCATGAGATAGTAAAATGGATTAATGATAATCCTGTTGAAACCCGAATAACTTTTAACACTTTTTTAAAGTCACATTTAGGCCAATCTTTATCTGATGATGTAGTTGACATTTCTTTATCTAATCTTGAAATCACTTCTGATCCTGTAATGGATTCTGTTTATTCATTTGCTGAAAAGGCTAATGTGTTGGGATATCTTGGAAGAAATGGATATGATTTATCTGGAATTTTTTACAATCTTGGTTCAAATTCTAACTTTGAAGGAGATACATAGATGACAAAATTAGAGGCAAAAAATATTGTAAAATACTTTAGCCATGATTCTCATAAACTCAAAGCATTAGGTGGTGTAAATTTAAAAATTGAATCTGGGGATTTTGTTTGCCTAGTTGGACCTTCAGGTTGTGGTAAATCTACTTTTTTACGTATAGTTGCAGGATTGGAAAAGCCTGATGAAGGACAAATTATCTTTGATGGTCATCCTGTTACTGAAACTGGACCTGAAAGAATTATGGTTTTTCAAGAAGGTGCATTATTTCCATGGCTTACAGTTCAAGATAATGTTGAATTTGGATTAAAAATGGCTGGAATTTCAAAAGAAGAACGAGCAATAATTTCTCATAGATATTTGGATATGATGCAATTAACAAAATTTGCAGATTCTTTTACCTATCAACTTTCAACTGGTATGAAACAACGTGTAGCTATTGCTAGAGCTCTTGTGATGGATCCAGATGTTTTGTTGATGGATGAGCCTTTTGCAGCTCTTGATGCACAAACTCGAGATTTGTTATTAGTTGAAATGCAATTAATTTGGGAAAAAACAAAAAAAACTATTTTGTTTGTTACTCATAATGTTGCAGAAGCTGCTGTTCTTGGAACTAAGGTTGCAATTTTTAGTAATAGACCCTCAATAATTAAAAAAGAATTGACTAATAATTTTCCTAGACCTCGGACTGCTGAGGATGAATCTTTACTTAAATTCCAACAAGATATTTTAGTTGAACTTAGACCTGAGGTAAAGAAAAATCTGGAGTAATTATTATGGCAAAAAATTATACTGTTCATAGAATTGGATTTTACATTGGAATAATTGCTGTTTGGCAAATTATTGCGATGATTGGTATTTGGCCTGATAATATTTTTCCATCACCTTATGAAGTAGCTGAAGATTTGTTTTACGGTGGAATTGATGGCAGTTTGTTTTATGGAATTGCAACAAGTATGTTGAGATTGTCTGTTGGATTGGCAATTGCAATTGCAGGTGGTGTTGTGTTGGGAATTTTTATGGCTAGAATCGAAGTGGTAAATCAAACTGTTGGCTCTCTTGTTTTGGGATTACAGTCAATTCCTTCAATAGCTTGGGTCCCAATAGCAATTCTTTGGTTTGGTTTAACTGATGGTGGAATTATTTTTGTTACTGCCATTGGTGCAATTTTTGCAGTTACAATTAACACCTATACTGGAGTCAAAAATATTGATCCACACTTTATTGAGGCTGCAAGAAATATGGGTGCTAAAGGTACACAATTAATCACTGCTGTATTAATTCCTGCAGCATTTCCATACATGATTTCTGGATTTAAACAAGGCTGGGCTTTTGCATGGAGAGGAGTTATTGGTGCTGAAATATTGTTTTCCTTCTTGGGATTGGGCTTTTTACTAAATGCTGGACGCTCTCTAAATGATGTTTCACAAGTAATTGGAATAATGGTTGTAATTATGGGAATAGGTTTGTTAGTTGATGGAATAATTTTCAAACGATTGGAAACTAAAGTAATGTCTCGTTGGGGACTGAGATAATCTCTAGTTTTTTATTTTCAATGAAACAACAAATGCCATTACAATAATTACTATTGCAAAATACATTACTGAAATATAATCAAATGTAAATGCAATGGTTCCTGCAATGATTGGTCCAATCACTGTTGCAATTGATAACGTTGAGCTAAAAATTCCTGTTGATGTTGAACGTGGATTGTTTTCCATTAAATGAAAATTTCCTCCAATAAATAAAAATGCCCATGTAGCACCAACTAATGCCATAAATGGCATTGCCATCCACCACTCTGTCACAATTGATAATCCTACAAATACAAATGTTGTACATCCAATTCCAATTTTAAATTTAGTTACATTGGAAAGATGAATCTTACTTGCCATTATGTTCATCAAGATAAATGCTGTCATTGTATTTGCAACATATACTATTGAAATGTGATATAGCTCCCCTCCTAATTTTTCTACAATCATTATGGGAAGAATTGTCCATACTGCAGCAGCTCCGATATGTCTTAGTAATAATGATAAAAAGAGAAATTTATTTTTTAAAATTACTTGTTTTGTAGTTCCTGGAATTATCTCTTTTTTTTGTACTGGATTGGGTAGTTTTATTGTAAAAATTAATCCTATGATAAATGATGCTGCACTAATTAGAAAAATTAATTTAAGATCACTTGCAATTCCTGCAGCAGCAATTCCTGCTAACCATCCTAATGCATGAAATGAAATTACTGTGGCTGCTCTTTTTTTATCAATATTTGCTTCATAGGTATATGCAATCATTGCAGGAATCATTATTCCACTTGCAATTCCTGCAGCAATTCTTACTAGGAAAAATATTGTTATATCATCCGCAAAATAATGTAATCCAAATGCTATTGCACATCCTACAAACCCAATTCTGATAAATTTGAGCCTGGTTCCTTTCTTATCTGAATGCCTTCCAAAATATATTTCTGATAAAATCTGAGCAAAACTAAATGATGCTACTAGTAATCCAATTTCAAAAATAGAATCCGTTACGCCTTTTGCAATTATTGGCATGAATACAAATACTATTGAAATTCCTGCATGTTGAAAAAATGTTGCACTGCGAACTAAGTTGTTAACTTGTAATTTTGACATAAATATACCAAAATTTTAATTCAACCTAATTTCAACATAGATGTTTATTTTGTATTTTTGTTTCATCTGAAAAGAGTTAAACTGTACAAGTATTTTTTAAAATTTAATTGACTGAAAAAGAATCTTTTCTAGATGCATTAAAAAATCGAGTTTTACTTTTTGATGGAGCTATGGGTACTGAAATTCAAAAGTATGACCCCTCTCCTGAAGATTTTCCAAATAATCAAGATGGATTTAATGATGGTTTGATACTAACTCATCCTGATTGGATAAAACAAATTCATCGAAATTATCTAGATGCTGGTTCTGATTGTATTGAAACAAATTCTTTTGGTTCTAATAAAATAAAATTAGATGAATATGGTTTTGGTGATCAAACTGTTGATTTTAATAAAAAAATTGCACTTCTTGCATCTGAAGTTTGTGCTGAATATTCTGATACGTCTAGATTTGTAATTGGTTCTATGGGTCCAACTGGTTATTTACCAAGTTCTGATGATCCTGATTTGGGACAAAAACCTCTTGATGAAATTCGTGAAGCATTTGAATTACAAGCTGAAGGATTAATTTTAGGTGGTGTTGATGCATTACTAATAGAGACTAGTCAGGATATTTTAGAAGTTAAACTAGTAATTGAAGCATGTCATAATGCAATGTCTAAGACTGGTAAGAAAGTTGCAATTATTTCTAATACTACTTTGGATCAATATGGAAAAATGTTACTTGGAACTAATATTCAATCTGCTTACACTACCGTTTCTGATATGGGCATTGATGTATTTGGATTGAACTGCTCAACTGGTCCAATTGAAATGAATCCAAGTGTTCAATGGCTTGATGAGCAAAATGAACATAATCTTTTAGTTGTTCCAAATGCTGGAATGCCTGAAAATCAAGGTGGACAAGCAGTTTACAAAATGACTCCTGAAAAAATGGCTAATGCTCTTGGTGATTTTATTGATCAATATGATAAAGTTAGAATTATTGGTGGATGTTGTGGAACCAATCCTGATCATATCAAATCTTTAAGACGAATAATTGACGAAAAAGCCAGTTCTATCAAGGGTTAAGTATCTAGGAAAACTGATGTGATTTTAGAGTATGACTGTTCCTAGAGTTAGTTCTGCCTTGAAAGCAGTTGATCTAAAACAAATCCCTGCACCTCTAATTATTGGAGAAAGAATTAACACACAAGGTTCTCGTAAAGCTAAAAAATTAGTTCTTGCTGATGATTTTGATGGTTTAGTTGATTTGGCAAGAGTTCAATCTGAAGATGGTGCACATTGTCTTGATGTGTGTGTTGCTACAACTGAACGTTCTGATGAACGTGAATTTATGTTAACTTTAGTAAAAAAATTAAGTTTAGAAATTGATGCGCCTTTAGTAATTGATTCTACAGATCCCGAAGTAATTGAATCATCTGTAAAACAAATTCCTGGTAGACCTATAATTAATTCTATAAATTTAGAAGGTGATGGTAGTAGATTTGAAAAATTAGCCCCTATAATGGCAAAATATGGTTTACCTGCAATAGCTTTGTGTATTGGACCTAATGGTATGGCTAAAACTCCTCAACAAAAAGTTGAAACAGCTGAATTACTTTATGAAACTGGAAAAAATTATGGATTAAAAATTGAACAATTTATTTTTGATGTACTTACATTTACTTTGGCAACTGGAGAAGACGAATTCCTTAATGCTGGTAAAAATACTTTGGAAGGTATACGTCTTGTTAAAGAAAAATTTCCTAATTGTTTTACTACTTTGGGTCTTAGCAATATTAGTTTTGGATTGATGCCTTATGCTAGAAAAATTCTTAATTCTATTTTTTTATATCATGCTGTAAAAACTGGGCTTGATTCAGCTATTGTTAATGCTAGAGAAATTATTCCTTATGGTGAGATTAATGTAGAAGAAAAAAAACTTGCTGAGGATTTAATTTTTAACACACATTCTAATGCTTTATCTGATTTAATTTCTTATTTTGAAAAGACAGGAACAAAAAGTACAACTGCATCAAAAAAAGTTGATGTTGATCCTACATGGCCACCTGGAAAACGTGCTAATTTTAGAATTGTAAATAGACTTAAAGATGGTATTCAAAATGATGTCGTTTCTGCAATTGCTGATAAACTTGGTAAAACTGAATTAATTAAAAACACTGATGGCATTTTATCTTTAGATCTTTCTAAGGATATTACTCATTCTAGTGCTATACGGACTCTCAATGAGGATTTACTTCCAGCTATGAAGGAAGTAGGTGATAAATTTGGATCTGGTGAATTGATTTTACCTTTTGTTCTCAAGTCTGCTGAATGTATGAAAGCATCTGTTAATGAACTTGAAAAATATCTAGTTAAAGAGGAAGGAACTAGTAAAGGAAAACTTGTTTTGGGAACTGTGTATGGTGATGTACATGATATTGGTAAAAATCTTGTAAAAACTATTTTTCAAAATAATGGTTATTCTGTTTATGATTTGGGAAAACAAGTTCCACTCCAAAAATTCTTAGAAAAAATTGATGAAATAAAACCTGATGCTATTGGTTTATCTGCATTGTTAGTTTCAACTTCAAAACAAATGAAATTTTTTGTAGAACATGCAAGAAAAAATAACATGACTCTTCCAATTCTTTGTGGTGGTGCTGCAATTAACAGTAATTACATTAATCGAATTGCAAAAGATGGTGGAATTTATGAACCTGGCGTATTTTATTGTAATACTATGTTTGAAGGTCTGAAAACTATGGATACTTTGGTTTCTGATGAAAAGCCAAAACTTTTAGCTGAATGGAAAGAAAAATTAGAAAATTGGAAAGAAAAATCTAATATTGTCATTGATTCCTCTACTCTTCCTAAAAGCAATATTCAACCTGTTAAAGCACCTACTCCTTCAACTATTGGAAAACCTATTCGTTTACAATTAGATCAAATTAACATGAATGAAGTTTGGACAATGATTGATAAAAAATCCTTATTCAAATTATCTTGGGGATTGCGTGGGAAATCTGGTGCTGAATCTGAAGAAGAGCATGAGCAATTATTAACTGAATGGAAAATTCGAATAATTCGTGATAAATTAATTGAACCTGAAATTGTATATGGTTATTTTAAATGTCATAATAATGGTCAAAAATTATTAGTTGAAAATCCTGTTGGTGAAGATGTTGAATTTGATTTTCCACGTTCTACTAGGCCTGAACATTTGTGTTTAACTGATTATTTTGGAGATGACGATATTGTTGCATTTCAATCTGTAACTGTTGGAACTAAGGTTTCTGATATTTTGGATACTTGGAATAATGATGATAAATATACTGATGCATATTATTTACACGGATTAGCTGTTGAACTTGCAGAAGCTTTAGCTCAATGGGTAAATCAAAAAATTAAATCTGAATTAAATTTAGACAAAGGCGGATTGCGATATAGTTGGGGATTTCCTAGTTGTCCTGATGTTTCTCAACATCATTTAGTTTGGAAACTTTTACAACCTGAAAAACCTGGCATGACTTTAACTGAATCTGGTCAAATTATTCCTGAACAATCTACTGCTGCAATAGTAGTACATCATCCAAATGCACAATATTTTGTAATTTAATTAAAAATTATTTTTCAAATATTCATTTAATCCCTTAAAATCATTAGGCGATGTAATTAGTACATCTTTTGTAATTTTGTGGATTTCTTTTACAAATTTATCAAATTCTTTACTGTATTCTTCTAAATTTAATCCCAAAAAATCTGCCGATTTTTGATTTTTTTCAGATGGAAATAAAATTATTGGGATTATTGAAAATTGTTTTAAATTATTTACAAGATTTTGAACTTGTTCTATATTTTGAACAACTTGAGTCATGAAACCATTTGGTTGTGCTTTAATTTTTTTTACAATTTTTGAAAAATTTGGTTTATTTGAGATTGAAAGATATAATTTAATTTTTGAATTATACCCTTTTTCTTTTAGATTGGTAACTACTCTACTTGGAACTAAGCCTGAATCTGGTGCTCCTGATTGTGCTGGATCTCCCATAAGTATCAAAATCCCTGCAACTCCAATTGAAATACACGTTTCTACAAATTTAATAATTTCATCATTATTTTTATCTCTCACTCTTAAACTAACTGTAATTGGAATATCTGGAATTTCTTTTTTAATAATTCCTCCAATTTTAATTGGAGATACTCTTTGATGCCCTAACACATTTTCTGTAATGTGAATTGTATCACATTTTTTTGAAATTATTTTCATTTTTTCTACAAATTTTATTATTGATTCTTCTGTATTCACATCTGGTAAAATTTTGGGAGGATTAGCTTCATATCTAATTGTCATATTTTTATTTTTTCTATACTTGGTTAAAACCTTTGAATACTAAAACTTCTGTATAATTATAGGAAACAACAAAATGCTATTAGATGATTTAAAATTCCCTCTTTGCAGTCCTATAATTCCTGAAATTAAATCTGATGCAAATTGTAAATTGGCATCTGTTCTTGTTGTAATTTATGGTAATTCTCCAAAAGTCATAATGACTGAAAAACCAAAAAGTATGAAACTTCATGCAGGTGAGATTTCATTTCCTGGTGGAAAGCTTGATGCTAATGATTCAAATCTTTTAGAAACGGCGTTACGTGAAACTCGTGAAGAAATTGGACTTGTAATTTCAAAAGATCAGGTGGTTGGTCAATTAGATCCTGTTATAACGTTAAATTCTGGTTTTTTGATTTTACCCTTTGTAGCTATATTGGATGAAATTCCTCCACTGATCTCAAATTCTGAAGTTGAAAAAATTCTTTACATTCCTCTTAATTCATTGTTAAAAACTATCACAAAAGATTCTGATCCCAATCATAATCTAATTTCTGAAATGTATACTTTTGAGTATCAAGATCAAATTGTGTGGGGTGCATCTGCTAGAATCCTAAAACAAATCAAAAGCAGCCTAAATTCCTGAGATTCATTTAAAAAGAGCTCTTCGTGCCTGAGAAATAATGGCTGCACGCAAGTCCTCACCACGAAAAATTCGTCTGCTTAAAAAAACAAAGCAGACTTCTGCAGTACCAGCTTGGATCATTCTCAAAACTAACCGAAGTGTTAGAACAAATCCTAAACGTAGGGCTTGGAGATCAACTGATGTGGAGGTTGGATAGTTGTCTCAAGAATTAGAACGAGTTTATACAATTCCTTTAGGTAAAGTATTGATTTCACAATCACAACACAGAGCAGTACGTGCTATCAATATGATTAAAGAATTTGCTCAACATCACATGAAAGTTGAAATTATTAAAATTGATGAAGAATTAGCACATAAAATTTGGTCTAGAGGTGTTCGTAGTCCTCCAAGAAAAATTAAAGTTAGAATGAGTAAAACTGACGAAGGTTATGTTCTTGTTTCTCTATTTACTGATGATGCAGAATCTACAGTTACTGAAAAAGAAACCAAAAAAGTTGAAGATAGTGCAGAGACTGCTAAAGAAGCACCTGCTAAAGAAGCACCTGCTAAAGAAGCACCTAAAACAAAATCTAATTAATTTTGTGTTTTATCTAAAATTTCTATAATGTTTCAATGTTAACATAAAAATATTTTTACTAAAATGAATAGTAATCTTCAGGAAGATTTGATTTCATTTTAGATTCTATTTTTTTGCTTGAATTAGATTCAGGCAAATCCATAACTAAACAAAACATCTTTTTTTCAAGATTATTTGTCAATATGTTTTTCATTAATCTCTAATGTTTTTCTCTCATTTAAGATTTATTTATAAAATTTAACTGTGATTTACTTATTTATGGTCTAAATTTTTGATTAATTTGAGGTTTGGATCAAACTTAAATATTTTTTCAGCGTATTGAATGCAACGAGAAAATACTATCTTTTGTAGACTTGAATGATAGCGAATAATGGGATCTTTTATTTTCCATCATTTTCTTGTTGTTTTGTTAATATGCTAAATTTTAAGTTCATGGAATATCTATGAAAAATAATTATGGATAAGATCTATGTTTATTGTAAAACTTGTGGTAAAAAAGTAAAAGCAATAATTTTAACTAAACATGAACGAGAATATGATGATTCTATTTCTGGTTATCGGAGATATGGTATGGTTAGAATTTTACAACATAATATTGGATTTAGAAAAAACTGTATCGATACCTCTCAAATTAAAGCACTAGTTGAATCTGATTCTAAAGATACTGATGGTGTGTTAAATTAAACTTAATTAGGTTTAACTTTTTTTAAAAATTTTTTATTTTATATATTTAGAAAATTATTTTATTCTAATTGATACAAGTCTAATTTACAATCTATGCTACAATCTGGTGTAGACCAATCAAGTGTATTTTCTTGTGGAATCATTCCTAATGGATCATAATTATCAAATTTTACCATTCCTTGAACTGATGATAGCATTACTACTTTGGATTGATCTGATGATGACATATCTATTTGTGAATTTACTTCATTTGAAATTCCACTGGTGATATTTTTAATTGAATTTATTACTCCTACTGGTATGTTTTCTCCTCCTACTACATACAAGATTGAACTTTTTATTGTATTTGGTGGGGCATTTTCATAGAGCATTTTTAATGAATCTCTTAATGATTCTTCTATATTTTGTCCATCTTTACTGGTAGTTAGAATATTTGTATCTGAAGATAATTCTGATGAATCTAGTGATTTTACTATGTGCATTATTGCAGAGTTTGCAATTTTGTAACATGTTTTAGAAGTTAACTCTGGATTACTTTCTAATAATGAATCATTATCTAATACAATTGTGCATTGAGAATTTTCTCTAACTCTTTTTAGTGCAACTCCTGAATTAAAAATTCGTTCTTTTTCATATTTGAATGGCATAACTGCAAATGAAATTAATCCTTTGTCTTCTTCTTTACACATTTCTGAAACCACTGGTGCTATTGCAGCACCTGCTTTTCCTGCCAAATTACTCATTAATACAATGGTTGAATATTGTGAAATTTTTGATTTTATCTTTTCAGATACTTTGTATGTTGAACCTCTGATTAATTGAACTGATGGATTAATTATTGAATCTGTGGATATGTGAATTGATTCATTTTCTGATGAAAAATCTTTCTTGTCATTACTAATCATCACACAATCTACATTAAGAGAAATTTTTGCTTCATCTGCTAATTTTGAGCCTACACCTCCTAAACCTATTACTAAAATTGGTTCTTTTACTTGAAAACTCATTTCTAATATTCTTCTCTGATTTACATAAAAAACCTTCTTACGTTTTTTTTATCAAATTCTAGATCGAAAAAATTTAGCTTGCGATCTTACCTGTTAGTCTCTTTACTGTGGCATTTGTGATTTCAACTATGTGTGATTGACCAATTTTAACCTCTTCATCTATTGAAATAGGTTTGTAAGCATAGTTTCTGCCTTTAATTCCTTCTTCTGTATTTTCGTCAAACAGTACTTTTCCTTTCCAACCGATCCATTTTTTGTTGCTTTCCATCGATATTTTATTGATCTGTTCAAAAACTATTTTGCTTCTTCGTTTAATTTCTGCAGCATCAATTTGTTTTAATTTTGCAGCATCGGTACCTGGTCTAGCACTATATTTTGATAAATTTACCACATCTGGTTTTGTTTCGTCTAACAATGTTATGGTTTTTTGAAAATCCTCTTCAGTTTCTGATGGGAATCCTACTATGACATCTGTTGAAATTGTAAAGTTTTCAAATCTTCTTTTTACTTTTTTTACAATTTCTTTAAATGTCTCTGATGTATGTCCTCTTTTCATATCATTGAGTACTTTATCACTTCCACTTTGTACTGGGAGATGTAGAAATTTGAAGACTTTATCATTATCATACGCTTCTATTAGATTTTTTTTAATTCTTGGCATATACATTGGATTCATCATTCCAACTCTTATCATAAAATCTTCTGGTATCTCTGTAACTGTATTTACTAATGTTGGTAAATCCGTACCTATATCAAAACCATAACATCCATTATCTGTTGATGTTAACCATACTTCTTTACACCCTTCTCTAATTTCTGTTTGAACTTGTCTTACGATGTCTCCTAATCTGTAACTAGAAAGATCTCCTTTAGATAATTTAGTCTGACAAAATGTACATTCACTCATACATCCACTTGCAATTTCTACAATTCCTACAGTTGGATTTAATCTAACTTTTGGTAATCCTACTTTTGAAATATCTACATCTTCTAATGCAATTTGTTTATTGCCTCTTAATGTTGAATTAATTACTTCTAGGGTTTTCCCTAATGAATTTGGTCCAAGTAGGCTAGCATTTTCTGTAAATTTTTCAACATTACTTTTTTCTGCTTTTGGTAGACACCCTGCAACTATTAGTGGTTTTTTCTTTAATGATTTTATTCTGTGCATCATTTTGTTTGCAGTTGTATCTTTAACCGAACATGTTACTATGAGATTTAGATCTGATTCTGATGCGTTTGTTGCTAACGTATGGCCTCCATTAACAATTAATCCAGAAATCATTTCTGAATCTGCAAAACTTGCAGAACAACCATAAGCTTCTACGAAAATCTTTGCCATGACTTATCTAAATAGAGAATCTATTTCTTTGTTAGTCATTAGTTTTTTTGCAACCACTAACTCTCTTATTGTTTTTCCAGTTTTTAATGACTCTTTGAAAAGTTCTGCTGATTTTAAATATCCTATTTTTGGAGTTAGTAATGTCACTATTACTGGGCTATTTTCAATATTTTCCTGTAATTTTTCTTTATTTGCTGTGAGCCCATCTATTAGATTTGCAGAAAATATTGGTAAGAAGTTTTTGAGCATATCTGTGGACTCTAATACACATTTTAGCATTCCTGGTAACATCACATTTAGCTCAAACTGTCCTCCTTGTGCTGCATATGAAACTGCTGTATCATTTCCAATAACATTGAAACAAATCATATTCATGCACTCTGCTAATGATGGATTTACTTTTCCTGGCATAATTGATGAACCTGCATGAACTGCAGGAATTCCTAGTTCTGCTAATCCTGCAATCGGACCTGATGCCATTAGTCTAATATCATTTGCAATTTTTCCTATTTCTAATGCTAAATTTCGTAAAGAACCTGATACATTTGCAACTGGAAATTTACTTTGTAAACTAAACTGCATATCTGGTTCTGGTTTTAGTTTTAATTTAGAAATTTTTGAAAGTTCTGATATTGCAATTTTTCTATACCCTTTTGGAGTGTTAGCTCCATTTCCTACTGCAGTACCTCCAAGTGCAATATTTTGTAATTCTTTTTGTGCTAAAATGACATTGTTTTTAGCTTTTGTAATTGATGTTGCATAAGCTGCAAATTCACTACCTAATGTAATTGGCAATGCATCCATTAGATGTGTTCTTCCAATTTTCTTAAATGATGAAAATTCTTTTGCTTTTTTAGATAATGATTTAATTAAAATTTCAATAGCTGGAATTGTTTCTTTTAGATTCATCAAAATTGCAACATGCATTGCAGTTGGATATGTATCGTTACTAGATTGTGACATATTCACATGATCATTTGGATGTAGAAACTCATATTGTCCTCTTTTTTTATGTAGAACTTCTAATGCAACATTTGATATTACTTCATTAGAATTCATATTAAATGCAGTTCCTGCACCTGAGTTAATCATGTCTACTACAAATTGCTCAGTAAATTTTCCTGATAATATTTTATCACATGCTGAAACTATGGCTTTTCCCCGTTTTGTATCGATAGCTTTTGTTTTCATATTTGCTATTGCTGCAGATCTTTTGATCATAACAAATGCATTAATCAGATTATTGTGGGCTTTGTTACCTGTAACATGGTATTGATTAATTGCTCTTCCTGTAAACGCTCCATAATATGCATCATCTGGAATTTTTACTTTTCCAAGTGAATCTTCATCTAATCTAAACTTCATAATTACTTTGAATTTTTACTCTTATTCATTCTTTTTAATTTCAAAATCCCATACTTCCGACTTTATCTTTTTTAGAATTAATTTTGATCGGTAATTTACAGTAAAAACTTGGTGAGATATTTATATGAGATTTCAACCTAAAATTCATGAATAAGCGAACTAGTATGCTCTTTACAATTGCAGCAGTAGCTGTAATGGGAGCAACCTTATTCGGAAGCACATACACACAAACCCAAATTAGTGGACAATCACTCGATATGTCAAAAATGGATGTCGATGTAATTGAACAAATCCATCAAATGGGCGGTTTACAACTTGTAATGCCTCAAGCATTCGCAGAAACTGATTGTGGTGCACTTGCAGATACTGGACGCAACGTAGTTGAGTTCAATCTAACTGGTGAAAGTGTCGAACTTCCAATTATGGGAGGAAAAACATACAACGCTATGACTTTTAGTGGACAAGTCCCAGGACCAACACTTAGAGTTACACAAGGCGATGTTGTACAAATGACATTATCAATTCCAGCTGATGAAGTTACTGGTCACGGTAACGACATGCACGCATCACAAATGACAGCATTAGCATTCGATTCAGTTAATCCTGGAGAGACTAGCCAATACTGTTACATCGCAGAATCTGCTGGCGTATTCAAATACCATTGCTCTGGTGTCCACCTAGTTGGTATGGACCAACACGTATTTTCCGGCATGTACGGAATTGCAATTGTTGATCCTGCAAACGGATACAAGAAATTAATGGTAGAGAAAACCAGTGGTAGCGGTGAACTCGATAGAGTATTCTACGATGCAGATGCATTAGAGTTCCAACTACAGTTCAACCAACTATATCTTAACGCAGATGGCAATTATGATGCAGGAGCAATGTTCCAACATCATAACTCTGCAACCGTCGTTAACGGTATTCAATTTGGTTATGTACCAAACATGGCACACAATTTGCTTATCAAAGGTGATACAAACAGTAACATCTTTGTTGCACAACCATGGAATGGTCTTGAACTAGAAAATATGCAATCACAACTTTTGTATGTTGAAAATGATCAACATGTAAGACTCTTTATTGAAAACCATGGTAACGAACCATTATTCTTCCACATTGTTGGAGAAATTTTGGATAGAGTTGTCCAAGGTAACAGAGTCCAATCCGCAGCAACTGAAACATGGTTACTCGGAGGTTCACAAAACATGATTGTAGATTTGGTATTTGACGAACCAGGAGTTTATGCTCTTGTAAACCACGACTATGCAGCAATTTACACTGGCGGTATTGGTCTATTTGTTGCAGGTGACCCATTCAACTTAAACCCAGTTTTAGTTGAGAAAGGTGTCATTCCAGCAGCAGTTCCATCCTATGCATATGCATTAGGTAACCCAAGTGATGCTGTCCCTCCAATGGGATTAAACAGTATTGCACACCCAGCAGTAAACATACATGGTCTATACTCTGATGATGTCGTTTCTGAATTGAAAGCTGACGGTCTAATTCCTCTCTGGGAAGTAATTCCTGTAGTGGCTGAAATGATCTTAGGCTAAACAATTTATTTTTTTATTTTTTTTATTTTTAATGAATTATATGCTGCATTTCATTTTGTTTCAATATGACTTTTGAAGATTCTGTTTTAATTTGTGATGAAGTAGATCCTGTTTTAAATAAGATCTTAGCAGATAATGGACTAAAAATTTCTTATGAACCTGAAATTACACCTGAACAAATACTAGAAAAAATTTCTAATTTCAATATCATTATTGTTAGAAGTAGAACAACCATAACAAAAGAAATGATTGACAAAGCTGATAATTGTAAAATTATTGCACGTGTTGGTGTTGGATTAGATAATGTTGATCAAGAAGCAGCTAAAATCAAAAACATTCGTGTAATTAATGCTGTAGAAGGTGCAATGAATGCTGTTGCTGAATTAGTTTTAGGATTGATGCTATCCCTTGCAAGACAAACTGGTAGGGGTGATAGAGCAATAAGAAATGGAAAATGGCTCAAAAAAGAACTTAAAGGAACAGAATTACGTGGAAAATATTTGGGAATTATTGGTTTAGGTAATATTGGGAAAAGACTAGGACGACTTGCTCGTGCACTTAATATGAATATTATTGGTTATGATGTGATGCCAATTGATGAAGAATTTGCAAAAGAAGTTGGCTTGATGAAAGCTGATTTGAATACTCTTTTACAAAGTTCTGATTATATTTCAATTCATGTTCCACTTTTAGACTCTACTTACCATCTTTTAGATGCACAAAAAATGTCAACTATGAAAAAAACTGCAAAAATTATCAATACTTCTAGAGGTGGTGTGGTTGATGAAGGTGCCTTGTATGAAGCAATTAAAAATGGTGCATTGGGTGGTGCTGCTTTAGATGTATTTGAAAAAGAACCTGCTATTGGAAATAAATTGGCAGAACTTGATAATGTAATTTTAACCCCTCATATTGGTGCACAAACCAAAGAGGCCCAATCTTTAGCTGCAAATGTAATTGGTGAAAAAATTATTCAGATTTTACGTGGTGTAGTTTAGATTAATTCTGCTTGAATCTTAAAAACACGCAAAAAAATTGACTTGTACGTGATTAATTATCGGCTCATTGTTTTTAAGACCTTTTTTGAGATTAAAATTCGTGTTAGAGAATAAAAATATGGCTAGTTTTCAATATAATCAATTAATACATTTTCCAAATCTAAATTCACTAATGAAACTTTCACTTGGATTGGTCTTTTTTACTATTATCTCTACAGCTCTTGTTTATGCTGAAACTATTCCTGTAAATGTTGATGGGAATTCTTTTGATGTTCAATATGCTTCCACAGGATTATCTGTAACTGAAATTGAATCTGATACTGAATCTATGTCTTTGATTTTCTCAGTTGATGTTGTTGATTTAACTGGAACATTGGATGTAACATTTGAACGTACATTTTTTGACTCTATTTATGATGGTGATGATGATCTTTTCTTTATTTTAGCTGATGGTGATGAAGCAATTTCTGAAGAAATTAAAACAACTTCTCAAAGTAGATCCTTGAGTATTAAGGTACCATCTGGAACTGAAGAGTTAGAAATCATTGGTTCTGTATTTGATAATTCTAAATCATTTGAATTTGTACTAGTTGAAGAACCAATTGTTGAAGAACAAATTGTTGAAGAACCAATTGTTGAAGAACCAATTGTTGAAAGTATGTTTGATAATTCATGTGGTCTTGGAACTATTCTAAAAAATAATATGTGTGTATTAGATGAACGATGTGGTTCTGGTACTGTTCTTGTAGATGGAGAATGTATTGTGGAAGAATCATCTGTAAAGTCAACTACTGTTTCTAAATCAATGAGTAAAGAATTGATTATTGGGATGGTTGTTGCACTTGTAATTGCAGGTATTATTGGAATTATCTTGGGACTAATGTCAAAAGCTAATAAAAATAATAATTAGTTACACATCAAGTCTTCAGAATTCATTAATTTATCAAACTCAAATCCTGATATCTGAGTAGTTGATGAATATGGAATTATTCCTAGAATTGGTGTTTCTGTGTTGATTGTTATGATGAATTGATTTGGATCAAGTCTGATGTTGCCGCCATTAAATTCAAAATCAAATGTCATGAAAATATGTTGTGCTTCTGACATCTCTTCAGATTTGAATACTCCTTCATTAATTATAGAAGAATATGGATTAATTATTGTTGGATTTACTGTAAATGAACCTAGATGTTCTGATTGATAAAATGTTAATACTTCAAATTTTTGTAAATTCATCCAAAATGGAATGGTGTTGCAAAATTCCATTTCCCCCCCATTTAACATTGCAAAGAACGAAAATTCTCCTGGACTATCCCATCTATACTCTAATTGCTGTACTCCTACAATATTTGAAACAGAATATGTCATTGGAATTATTATTACAATAATTGCAATTATTGTTATGATTGAATGTTTATTCATATTTCACTCACATTTTTTATGTTTGGCGATATGATGTTCTCTTCTATTAAATAATTAATAATTTGAGCAAACTCATTATCTGAAATTCCTCCTTGAATCCACCAGTATGTTATATTTTTGGTCCATTCAGGTATGTCTATCTGATGAATGTTTTCTCCATTAATTTCAAATGGAATAGAAATTAATTTTGGATCTACATATTTTTGAAATGCATCAATTAGATAACCATCTGATATTTTTCCAGTTAACCATTCTACTAAAAATTTTGAAATAGAATTTGGAATACAAATATTGTTTGAATCTATTAATTCAAACTCTGCTGTAAATTTAGAATTTGAATACTCTACATCCACAAAATATTTTCCTAATGGAAATACTTCTTTTTCAAAAGCCATTAGTGATGGAACTGGATTTATTAAATTTTTAATTTCAATTGGAATTGCACTGCTACCTTTTCCAGTTTCATCTCTGATGTGAATTATTGCAGGATCACCTGTAATTTCTGAGACTTCAATTGTATAAAATAATCTCTCACAATATGTGTAGATTGTTTTATCCATTTCAATTGTAACTGTTGGTTCCGCATATGCTGATCCTGAAATACCTGTACTTCCGATTAATATCATAAAAAATACCACTTTATTTGATATCATTAATTCAACATCTTATTTCATCAATAAAAATCTGAAATTTGTATCTGGAAATCTTTTTTAATCCCTCGACATTATTCAATTCATAGCGTTTTCTGCGGAAGCATATCTTCGAGTTGATGATTATAATTCATCGCTCAAGACATTTTTTACTGATTAGCGCTGCTTAGATATTTTATCACATTGTATAATTATTTAGTTTTCAAGAATTTTCTTTATATTGTAATATTTCATGCTAAATTATCTTAAAATATCTCTGAAATCAGTTATTAAAGGGGATTTTATTATTCTCGATATGCCTAGTTATCAAGACCAAACATGGATCCGACTCTGGAAAGAAAATGCACCAGAATTACGTGAACGAGTAGTTGGATGGCGTAAACAAAATGCAATTACTCGTATTGATAAACCAAGTAGACTACAACGGGCTAGAAGATTAGGATACAAAGCAAAACAAGGTATTGTTGTTGTTAGAATGAGGGTCGGAACTGGTGGTATGAGAAAACAAAGACCAACAGGTGGTAGAAGACCAAAACATCTTGGTGTTACTAGAATTAAAGCTGATGATGATATGAAGACTGTTGCAGAAAGAAGAGTTCTTGAACGTTATCCTAACATGAAACTTTTAGGTTCTTACTATATCTATAAAGATGGAAAACACTATTGGTTTGAAGTTATTTTAGCAGACCCATCACATCCTAGAATTGCGCAGGATAAAGAATTAAACAAACGAGTTCCACAATCTGCATAGATTGAAATCAATTCTTATAATTTTAGTTGTATTATTTTTTGTAATTACTCCTGTACATGGACAATTATTATCTGATGCAACTGGACTTGTAAATCGACTTGATGTACAAACTTCTGGTTATTCTTTTGAAGTAAAATTAACTTCTAATTTTGATCTTACTGATTTCACTTTTGACAAGGATCAAAAACAAATTATTCTTTATCTTGATAGTGGACTAGAAAATAATTTGGGTGAAATTATAATACCTCAAAATCTTTTAACTGGAGATTTCACTTTTTATCTCAACGAACAGGAATTTTTCCCAAAAATTCAATCTAATGAAAAAATTAATTTTGTTACTCTGAATTTTACTGGTTCTGGAACTAATGTTGTAAAAATTATTGGTTCTGAATATCTTGTTGGTTTAATTGAAATACCTTTTGAATCTGACCCCCAAAAATCATCTGAAACTAATTTAGAAGAATTACCTGAAATATTTTCTAGTGGTTATTTTGTTTGGTTAATTTTGGGAGGAATCTTGATTATTGTTGTGGCATATGTCATAATTAAAATTCAAAAAAATAAAAATTAATTTAATCTTCCTTAAGTAATCTTTGAATCATTCCATCAATATGTCCTGTTTGACCAAATGATACGTCTCTTAGAATTCCTTTTCTATCTACTAGAATTGTTGATGGTGTACCTTGTAGTGAAAAATTCTCAAATGTTTCTGCAGAATATTCTTTTGATTTCATATGATCTTTGACTCTTTGGATTATTTGATTTCTATATTCTTCTGGTTGTGAATCAAATTCTGGAATTTGTGGATGGATAAATTCTAGTATTTTTTCTTGAGTTATTTCACCTGCACTTTTTGTTAAATTATCCATTCCTACTGGAAATGGAATTTTAAAAGATAATTTGTTTCCTTCTTGTAATTGACCATATTGTGATAATGCACTTTTTGTTTCACCCACTACTTCTCCTGTTTCTACAAGCATTTTCAAATTATCCAAATTATTTTTATCAAAATCTTCAAATGCTGTTGCAAGACCTAACACTCTTACTCCCTCGTCTTTGTATTTTTCATAAATTTTAATTGCATCTGGAATTGCACCCATGAAACATCCTGGACAATTTACTTGAAATACTTCTAATAATACAATGTGATCTTTTTCTTGATCAAAATTTGTTGGTGCGCCTTGCACCCATTCTGAAACACCAAAATTTGGTACTTTTTCACCTATTTTTGTAGTCACATTATAAAGTCAAATTTTTTCTGATAAATACATATCTCTACAAATTTTTAATTTTTTTTAAGTAGAATAATATATGACGCAGAAATTTTTCAAGTGTATTGCAAGCAGTAACTGATGAACGATTGGCACTTTTTGCAGAAATGGAATTAAAGTATGAAAACGCTGATACTGAATATTTTGTTTCTTTATTGAATCATCATGATTATGTAGTCCGAACTAGGGCTACTTGCATTTTAGTTGACTTTGGAGGTGAAGATAAAATTCCTCATATTGCCAAAGTTTTGAAAAATGATGAGAATGAATTAGTTCGTCATGAAGCTGCTTTTTCATTAGGTCAAATGTCCTATTCTTCTGCTATTCCGCCTCTAATTGATTCTACTTTGAATGATTCTAGCATGTTTGTTCGTCATGAAGCTGCAATTGCTTTGGGCGTGGTTGGAAACAAAGATGCAAAAGAAGCTTTACAAAAAGCACTAAATGATCCAGATAAACCCGTTGTAGAATCTGCAGTTGTTGCTTTATCTAATATTGAATTTATGGAAACTTTAAGTAAGAACGAAAAATTTGCTAAATTAACAGGTGGATGAGATGAATTTTTCATATGGTGTAATTGCAGTTGTGGGCATTCTTGTAGCAATATCTTTGGCTTTAATTATTGCTGAACCAAATGATATCATTGAACCACGAATTATTGAAACTTCTGAAAATAAAATTACTCAAATTGAAAAAGAACTAAATCAACTTTCAGTCAATCCTAGTCTTTTAACAAGTGCTAGTAATGTGGATGGTGCTTTAGTTCTTGAAGTTGAGTTTAGAGATGATGCTGGAAATATTGTTGATCATGTGAATTATGATATTTTTGCTACTCAGGATTCTGATTCCATTCTTTCAGATCCTGCATCACATCGTCATCCTGGAAAATACCCTGTCCATGAAAGTACTCCACTAAATGATTCTTTAGTTGAAATTCAAGTTATTGTTCAAGGTTTAGGACATGGTGATGATATTTTTGGACCTAAAGGTATTGAAACTGTATTTACTATTACTCCTGTAGTATCACCCCCAATTGCAACAAGTACTGAAATTAAAACTTCAGATAATTCTGGTATGAGTATGGATTGCCAAGCATCTTTGGATTGTTACACTCCTAGTGTTGTTACCGTAAGTGTTGGTGATGTAGTAAACATGATTAATTCTGATTCAGCTGCAGCAATGCATTCTTTTACAGCCGGAAGTGTTGATGGATTTACTCCTTCTCCAAGTGGAACATTTGATACTGGTATTATGAGTGCAGATGATTCTTTTGAATGGATTCCAGAAAATTCAGGTGAAGTACCTTACTATTGTTTACTCCACACTTGGATGCAAGGAACGATTATCGTAGAATAATTTTTTACACATTTAATACTTGAAATTTATTTTATAATTTATGACGTTTCTAGTTAGTAATCCTCCTAAATTTCCTTGTGTTGATTGTCATACTGATTGTTGTAAGGAATATACTATTTTTGTAAATGCTCATGATGTCTATCGTCTTTCAAATGGTTTGAATTTAAAACCTGAAATCTTTTTACAATTAATTGGTGCAAAAGACTATTCTCTTGGAATTAAAGTTGAAGAAGGTTTGGTGGATCTTGCTTTGAAACAAAAAAATAATGCATGTGAATTTCTTGAAGAAACTGATGACGTCTATAGATGTACAGTTAATGATTTCAAACCAGGTGTATGCAAATCATATCCATTTGAAATGAAAGATGAAAAATTGTCTCAGATGAGTGATATTATGTGTCCTACTGATTGGGATCTTATTGGATTTAAGGAAATGATGATACCTCATCTCAAAAAAGATGAATCTGAATGGGTATTTTATGATCAACTTGTAAAGAGATGGAATTTGAAATATGATGGTGAGAAATCATTATCTGAATTCTTAAAATTTATGTTAACTAAAGTAGAATTATCTCTTAAATCTCAATAACTTTACTACCTTCATCACTAGATTCAAACTTGTAAATTTGTTCAACATTTGAATCTTCAAATATTTCTGCATCATGTGTAATAATTAAAAATTGCATTGGTGATTGTGAATTTGAAATTTCTGATAGTTGAGACAGTACTCTGACCAATGATTTTTTCCTTTCAGCATCAAGATGTGTTGTAGGTTCATCTAATATCATTAAATTTAGATTTGATGAGCCTAGTAAACTTGCCATTCCTAGTCGTAATGCTAATGCTACGCTCACTTTTTCCCCTCCACTTAGAGATTCTAATTCCAAAACTTCTGTTTTTGAATAACATGCAATGGATACATCTCTAGATTTTTCTGATAATGCAATTCTTTGAATTTTTGTATTTAGGTATGATAAATATTCCGAGGCTTTAACTGAAATTGAATTTAATGCCCATGATCTTAAACTTGTTGCAACAGATCCATCTCTACTAAAAATATTCATCTGGATTTTATCTAATCTTAAAATATATTCTTTAACTTTTTTAAGTTCTAAAATTGATTTTTGAATTGTTTCTATTTGTTTTTTAGCTTTATCTATTTTCTCTAAAACTCCCCCCATTTGTTGATCAATTTGAGATACAATTGTTTGTTTTTCTATTATTGTTTTTTTAAGATTCAAAAATTCTTTTTCATTAAATCCTTTTGTTTCTACTTCTAATTTTGATATATTCTGAAAAATTAATTCTGCATGATTATCTATTTGTGATATTTGTTTTAAATTATTATTATTTAACAATGGTAATTTTTCTTTTTGAATTTGTGTTTCTTTTTGAATTTTTATTACTTCTTCTTCATTATTAATTGAATGTGCTCTCAGTGTAGCTTCTGCATCCCGTGTCTTTTGTACTTTTTCTAAAAATTCTTTTCTTTTTTGACTATACATGTCTCTTTCTTTTTCTTTTAATTTGATATCTCCTTGTAACCTGTTTATCTCATCTTTGATATGCTCCTCTTGAAAAAATGGATTTAATTTTTCAACAGTTGAATCACATACTGGGCATTTGTTATCTTTTAATTGTAATTTTGATGCTAGGATTTGTTTTTCTTTTAAAGATGCAATTTGACTTGACATTTCTTGGATTTTCTTTAATGTTTCTTCTACTGCTTCTTCTATTTTTTGAATTTTTATCTCAAAATTCCCTTTTAATTTAATTTCCTCAAAACAACCTTTACAATCCCGTATTTTATGCTCATTTTCACTAATTTGTTGTCGAATCTCTTCAATTGTGTCTTTTACATATGTTAAAAGCTCATTTTTCCTTAATTCTAATTGTTTAATTTTATCAATTTTTGGTGTTTCAATTTCTAATTCTTTTTGTAATGTTTTTAGTTCTTCTTGTATTTCTTTTTGTTTTAATTCTAGTTGATTTTTTTCAGGCTCTGCTTCTTTAATGTCTTGTTGATATTTTTCAAAATCTCTCTCTAAAATTTCTATGTGAGTATCATCATATCCTAAATCCGTTCTTATTTTTTCACGAAATTCTTTTGTAACTTTTTTCATAGATTCTGATGCCACATCCAATTTATCTATTCCAATTATGGCATTTAGTAATTCTTTGAATTCTTTTGGTTTTGCATTAATTATTGAATTCAATTCCCCTTGTTGCACAATTGATGCTATTTTTAATTTTTCAAAATCCATCCCTATTATTTTTTCCACTTGCTCTGTCATTGATTCTCCAAATTGTTTTCTCTCCCCTGCAGCAATTTCTACTCGTTCATTGTTTGTTATTTCAGAAAATGTTGCAGCTAAACTCCCCTTACTGTCTATTTTTCTTACTGTTTCATACTGTTTACCATTTATGGTGAATTTTATTTTTGTAAATCCTTGGTTTGCTCCTCGTCTGATTAATCCTTTATTAGATTTTCTTGTATGTTGTCCAAATAGTGAAAATGTAATTGCATCAATGATACTTGATTTCCCTGCTCCGTTATCTCCTACAAAAATAGTTACTCCATCTTTGAATTTTATTTTTGTTTCTGAATGTGCTAAAAAGTCTCCTAATTCAATTGATGTTATCATTGCTTTTCTTCCTTTTTGAATTTCTCAAAATTTTCTAGAATTACTTCTAATGCTTGATTCATTCCGTCTGTCGATAATGTTGGTAAGAGTTGTTTTATTGCAAAATCTGCATCTTTTTCTGAATCTAATGCATTTATTGAAAGTCTAAACATTTCATCCTCGATTACACTTGGTCTATCTAAAAATACTGATGAATCTGATATTTGCTTTGTAGTAATTTTCCAAAAACATCTAAGTACTAATGAATTTAATCTTGCAATTTGTGCCTGAATATGATCTGTTTCTATATCCTCTCCTTCTATTTTTACTTGAATCATTGGTTTTTTTGTAAGTTCACTAATTTTTTCTATAATTTCTCCAATTATTTTTTCTAATTCTGTGTATTTTGTGTTAAATGAAAATTGAGGTCTGGTATCTAATTCAATCCATTTTGGTATTGCCTCTTTTCCAGAAATATCTACTTCAAAAAACCCTTTTTTGGCATCTTTAATTCCTTCACTAGTTGTTAACTCAATTGATCCTGGGTATACAATTGGACCTTTAAGATGATTGAATTCTTTAATGTCTTTATCATGTAAATGGCCCATTGCATAATATGTAAAATTTTTTGGTAAATCTGTTGATTGTAGTTCTCCTGCAAATTTGTTGAATTCTGTAATTCCTTGATGTAGTACTAATATTTTATGTCCTGGAAATTCCTCTACACTTTTATCTAAATTTAAAAATATTTCTTCATATTGAGTCATTTCTGTTTTTCTTATTTTATCTAATCCAGCTAACATGATTCCTTTATACTCTATTGGTTTTCCATTTCCTATGTATTTTGAAAATCCTAAATTATGATATACGTATGGAATTGGGGTTGTTCTAATTCTACTAATGTCATGTTCACCTAAAATAAAAAATGAATCAATATTATTTTCTTTTAAACGTTTTAACCCATTTGCCATTTGTATTATCGCTCTACCGTTTGGATTTGGCATATGAAAAATATCTCCTGAAAATATTACAAAATCTACATGATCCTTAATTGAAATATCTATTGCTTGATTAAAAACATCATACACATCTTGTTCTCTTTCATTGGAACCATACTGTACTAATCCTAAATGAGTATCTGAAATATGTGCAAATAACATTAGTCTAACAACAAATCTTTTTCAACTAATCCTTGGGTGGATTCAACTCCGACATTTTTCATTTTATCTGCCTTTATCCAAGCTTTAGTTGCACTTTGATCTGCTCCCATTTTCTTTTCTTTAACTTCTTCAACATGTACCATTGATGGTAAATTTGTCCATTGTCCAACAAGAACTGCATCTCCTACATTTAATGATGTTAATTGAGATATCAATTCACGACTAGTGGACTCTGTTGCTGAGGCTATTTGTCTTTGGTCATCTTCTTGAATGATTTTCATAATTGCAAATGAGCCCATTTGACTTAGGATGTTTAAATCTACACTACGTGGTCTCTGAGAAACTATTGCTAAACCTACTCCAAATTTCCTCCCTTCCCTTGCAATTTTTGCAGCCCAATATTTTGCTGCAGTATCGTGATCTTTTGGAATGAACACGTGTGCTTCTTCAAGGATGATGAAAACTGGTTCAAAGAATTTGTAATCTTTTTGCTTTTTTGATTTTCCATGTTTTGCTATGGTCGCATTTTTTCTATCTTTTAGTAACTGTTGTAAATAAAATCCCATTGCTACGTTGGCTTGTTTTTCTGATAATTCTGAAATGTTAATGATGTTTGTCCATCCTTCTTTTATGTAGTCCATGGGATTTCCAATTTCTGGATCTAAAATATCGTCAAACCTTCTTTGTGCATCCTCTATGATATCTTGTACTCTGTATGCTGATGTTCTAATTTCTTTTAATTTTTTGTCTTCTGAATTTACAAGTAAATCTACTTCATATTCTAATTTATTCCAAAATTCTCCTGCTTCTTTTACTTCTTGTGTGAATGACATTCTTAAAACTCGTTGTTGGACATCTGCGTTTTCTCTAATTTCTAATACTTCTGAAAATTGGTCTGCTTCAAGTAATCTTGGATTAATTTTTGCATCAATTACATTCACATTTGGAATGTTTAGTGTTGTGTAATCATTGTGGTAATCAAAAATTATTACTGTTCCTTTTACTTCTGATATTTTTTTTGTAATTAATGAAACTAGATTACTTTTACCCATTCCTGTCATTGCTAAGATTCCTAGATGTCTTGAAACAATTTTGTCTAAATTTATTTTTGCTTCAATTTTTTTATTTCGTAATAAATTACCAATTTTTAACCATCCTTCTTTTTTTGGACTAAAAATTTCTTCTAAATCATGATTAGTTGGCTGGGTAATTTCTGTGCCTGGAATTGGTGGTATTGCTGGAATAATTGATTGTCCTTTACGTAAATTTTCTAAAAATCCTAAAATTCCTATATGTGCCGTAAATGTCTTATCTCTTTTATTGATGTCTGCAATTTCTGTACTTTCTTCTGCTTCATGAAAATTTCTAACATCTGTAAATGCTGCACTTGATACTGATGATCTTTCAACTAATCCTAAAATCTCTCCCTCATCAATACTGATTTTGATATATTCTCCAACTGATAATGAACGTGATGTAATTGCTGTTACTGATGTAGGCTTTGATTCTCCCACTACAAAACCTAAACTCAACCTAATACCTCTCTAGATCCAATTTCATTACTTAATCCTAACAAACTAACCATTTTTCCAAGTTCCTTGTCTGATATTTTACAGTTGTTATGTGCAAGTTTTAATGCATATGGATATCCTCCTACACTAGTTTTAAACAGTTTATTCATTATTAATTTAATTTCTTCATTGTCATGTTTACCTCCTAAAAATTCCAATTTGATTATTGGAGTTGAATCACTTAACCTTACAAATGTTGATGATATTATTTTATCTGGGCCATAGTTTTTTTCTACAAATATTTCACTAAAACCTGGACCATTTGTTACGTGATTATAGTAAAAAATATCGCCAGCTAATGAACCCAAATTTTCAAACTGTTTTTTTGTATTTGATGTTTTTGCAATAAATATTACATTATTTTTCTTTTTCATTGTTTTTACAACTAATGCATCTAATGTTGATTGTCTTGTCATGAATTGTGAATGTAGTGACCCATCCATTAATACTAAATCTACTTCATCAACCGTTTTTTCACATGCATCAATTTCCATTTTACTTGCGATTCTTGAAAGATCTGTGTCTGAACCTAATCCTGAAGTGTGTAAATCTACAATTATTTCTCCATCTGATTTAATTGAAACTGCAGTTGTTGCCCATAATTCAATTCCTTGAAATTTTGTATTGTTGAAACTACTATCGATACCAGCTGTAATCACATTTTCTTTAGTAGGCGTAAAATCATTCCAATTACCCCTTGCCTTTTCTAAAATTTGTTCAAATTTTGGACCTTTTAGGATTGATAGCATTTTCTCCCTATTGATAATTGCATCTTTGTATACTGAATTGAGCACAACAATGGTTAGTAGGATTGAATAAAATCTTTAGGTTGTGTTAACTCTTGACAAAGATGATCTACTAAAACCATGTATTTTCCATTTAATTTTAGAATCATTTTACATGACCTAAAAAAATAATTTCAAATATGATTTATTTTCAATATTTTGAATAATTGTATTTTAGACTATCATTAATTAAGAGATCTTTCTTATTATGATCACTTGAAAAAAATTGGTCTATTGGGATGTGGTGTAATGGGTACTCAGATTGCACTTGCAATTGATTCGGGAAAAATACCTGGAGTTTTAACTCATATTTATGATGATTCTAAAGACGCTTCAATTACCCTTGTTTCAAAATTAAACACAAAACCTGAAATTGTTGAAAATTCTCATTTACTCTCTTCTCATTCAGTCAATATTGTAGTTGAAGCTGCATCTCAAAATGCTGTAAGGGATGATGGATTAAGTATTTTACAAAATAAACGTGATTTTATGATAATGAGTGTTGGAGCTTTGCTTGATGAATCCATTTATGATATTTTGTATGATGCATGTGAACATTTCAAAAAAACCATCTATCTCCCTTCTGGAGCAATTGCTGGATTGGATGGGATCAAGTCTATTAAAAATGAATTAGAATCTGTATCTATCACAACTACAAAACATCCTCGTTCATTAAAGGGAGCAAAGTTTTTTGAAACTTCTAAAATTAATTTAGATTCAATTGATTCACCCACAATTATTTTTGAAGGAACAGCTCGTGATGCTGTTTCATTATTTCCTGCAAACATCAATGTGGCCGCATTGGTGTCTTTATCTGGAATTGGTAGCGATAAAACTCATGTAAAAATTATTGCAGATCCTAATACTGATAAAAATACTCATCATATTGAGGCTATTGCAAAATCTGGAAAAATGACATTTACTATAGAAAATACACCTGATCCTGAAAATCCTAAAACTAGTAAGTTAGCTATTTTATCTGCTATTGAAACATTGAGAAGATATTGTTCTGATGATATACAAATTGGCACTTAATTGGCAAAAATTACCTCATTTAGACACTTTTTAGAAAATTATTGTCTATTTCATATTCTTTAAATTCACATATATTCAATTTTTTATGAATCATGTTAGTTCAGGATACTTCATTTTTAAAAAATGAGATAATGCGACTGAAAAAAGAAAAAGATGTGGTCATTTTAGCTCATAATTATGAAATTCCTGATGTACAGGATATAGCTGATTTTACCGGTGATTCTCTTGGATTATCTAGGTTGGCTGCAACCGTTGATCAAAAAACTATTTTATTTTGTGGTGTTCATTTTATGGCTGAAACAGCGGCCATTATCAGTCCTGAAAAAAAAGTATTATTGCCTTCTTTGGAAGCTGGATGTTCTTTATCTGATTCAATCACTGTTGATGAATTACGTAATTGGAAAAAGCAACATCCAAATGCTATTTCTGTTGGTTATGTTAATACTACTGCCGAAATTAAATCTGAACTTGATTATTGTTGTCCTTCATCAAATGCTGTAAATGTTGTAAAGGCAATTCCTGAAGATCGAGAAATTTTATTTTTACCTGATATGTTTCTTGGTTCTTATGTTGCAAAAATGACTGGTCGAAAAAATATCCACATATGGGCCGGTGAATGTCATGTACATGCAGGAATCACAGCTGAGGATGTTAATAAAAAATTAAAATCCATGACTGATGCTGAATTTGTAATTCATCCTGAATGTAGTTGTACAACACCTATGATGTACGATGTTGCTGATGGAAGTTATGATGGTAATAAAGTTTCAATTTTGTCAACTGAAGGAATGTTAAATCATGTAAGTAAATCTAATTCCAAGAATTTTGTTGTTGCCACTGAAACAGGAATATTGTATAGGATGAGAAAACAAAACCCTGATAAAACATTCATCCCTGCATCTGAAAAAGCTGAATGTCAATATATGAAAATGATTACTCTTGAAAAAGTCTATGATGCTTTGATACATGAGAAAAATATTGTCACTGTTCCAAAAAAAATTGCTGATAAAGCTCGTTTAGCAATTAATAGAATGCTTGAAATCAGTTAATTTGTGATAGTTTTGGTTGGATTATTTAGTAGAACTCCTAAAGATCTTCAATTAAAGAAAAATGAAGAACAATTTAAAAAATTTAAAAAACTTGTTAAAGAAAAAAAATATCCTGATGCTTTGAAATTAGGTATAGATTATTTAGAAAAAGTTCCTAATCATCATGATGCCCTATTTACTGTTGGTGGAATTTATTATCTAAAAAACAAATATCGTACTGCAATTTCATATTTTGATAAATCTCTTGATATTGGATCTTATGATATTGATGTTTTACTTTTGAAGGCATATTCTCATCAAAAATTGGAGGAAAACCAACCTGCAATTGATTGCTGTAGAAAAATTCAGGAGATTGATCCAAAAAATAAATCTGTATTTGATTTACTTTCTGAATTAAATTATTAAATTTCTAAACTAACGTCTATTCCTTTAACTGAATTTGTTATACTTCCAATGGATATGATGTCTACTCCTGTCTTCCCATATTTTGAAATATTTTTAGAATTAATTCCACCCGATGCTTCTAGTAATACTTTTTTTCGTAATTTTTTATTTTTAAGAATTTTAATTGTTTTGATGATTTGAATTGGAGAAAAATTATCTAACATAATTATTGTTGCCCCTTCTTGTGCTGCAAGAACTGCATCTTGTGTGTTTTCAACTTCCACTTCAAATTTTTTATATTTTTTTTTGGTTTTTTTAATTAGTGATAATAATGATTTCTCTACTGCTATATGATTGTCCTTGATCATAACCATCTCATCTAGCCGTAATCTGTGTTTTTTACCTCCTCCTATCTCCACAGCTTCTTTATCAAAATATCTTAATCCTGGTGCTGTTTTTCTTGTTGCATATAATTTTGTTTTAATTGGAATTTTTTTAACAAGTTGATTTGTTTGTGTTGCAATTCCACTCATTCTTGTAATTATGTTTAATGCAGTTCTTTCACATGTTAAAATTTTACTTGCGTTTCCTGTAATTTTCATAATGGTTTGATTTGGTTTAATTTTTGACCCATCCTTTATCAAAATTTTAGCTTCACATCCTTTAAGTTTAAAAATTTCTTTTGCATATTTTGAGCCAGCAATAATGCCTTTTTCTCTTGAAATTATTTTTACTGAAATTTTTTTCTTTGTTAATAATGCACTTGTTATGTCGCCTTTACCTATGTCTTCTGCAAGAAATTGTAATAATTGTTTTTTTGGATTAAACGACATGTTATGATTAAATGTTAATCTAATTTTAAAGATTTAGAAATATTCTATGTTACTTTAATTGCATATTTGCCTTTTTGAGTAATGGCTAACGTTTTTGAGATTTCTGAATTTGTTGGATCCACTACTAATACAACACCGTTCCAATCTGGTGTTAAATCTGATGACTTACAACCTGGACAAACTTTTTCTGTTGTAACTCGTTTACATTTTCTGCATGCCATTTCTCGTGCCATTTTAACTGGCCTCTACTTTTGCTGGTTCTCCAGAACCATCTGCTTTTTTAATTTCTTCAGCAATCCATTCATCTGCACCTAAGAATGGCTGTCTACACGTAATTCCAATCTTGCCCATTGCAGCAGCTTTTCCTAAAGATACTGCAGTGATTCTTGCACGTAATGTTGAACCTACTTTTAATGTTCTTCCACTTTGGTTAGCTAAAATTAATCCCATTTTTACATCACTCTTGAGGTAATCATCCATAACTTGTGATAAGTGAAGTAATGCATCTGTTGGACCAATTCTCACAAATGCCCCAAAGTCTGTAATATCTACAATTTCTCCTTGAACAATTTCTTGTAATTTTGGATAAAATGTTAATGCCTCAAATTGCACTTTATGGAATGTTCCTCCATCTCCTGCAATCATTTTTCCCATTTCATCTACTTTGGCATCTAAAATCATAATGATGTAGCCTAATTCTGCATTAATCATACTCTCATATTTTTCTTTGAGAATGTTGACTGCTGCCTTTTTGAGTGTAGTTCCAAATAAGCTTGGAGGAATCCTAACAACATCAACTAGGGTAGATATGGAAAACAACTGTTTTCTTTTTCTTGAATTTCAATTTATGAATCTTTGGGTGATTTACCTCAAATTTCTAAAGATTTTGATGATTATTTTTAAAAATTCCCATTTTTTTGTTATCTGACCTATCTATAAATAATGTATTTTCACTTTTTGACGCAATGGTTGGAATCGATCAAGTCCTTGAAAAACTTAGTACTGTAATTGATCCTGATTTGAAAAAAGACATTGTTTCTATGGGGATGATTAAAAATTTAGAGCTTAATGATGGTAATCTTAAATTTACTTTAGAATTAACTACTCCTGCATGCCCTTTTAATGTTGAAATTGAAGAAGATGTCCGAAAAGCAATTGCTGAACTTTCTGACTTGAAAAATTTTGATATGGCAGTAACTGCAAAAGTAATGGAAGGACGTTCACTTGATGCTGATACTCAAATGGCAACTGTCAAAAATATTATTGGTGTTGCTAGTGGAAAAGGTGGTGTTGGAAAATCCACTGTTTCATTAAATTTAGCTTTGGCATTATCTCAAACAGGAGCTAAAGTTGGATTACTTGATGCTGATATCTATGGCCCAAGTATTCCTTTGATGTTGGGAATGAAAGATGGTTCTATGGAAGTTGAAGATAATAAATTACAACCTGCAGACTCTAATGGATTAAAAGTTGTTTCATTTGGTTTCTTTGCAGATCAATCTAATCAAGCTGCAATTTATCGTGGTCCAATTATTTCTGGAATTTTAAAACAATTTTTGGTTGATACTAATTGGTCTGAATTAGATTATCTAATTGTTGATTTACCTCCTGGTACTGGTGATATTCCATTAACTCTTGCACAAACAATTCCTATTACTGGCATTCTTGTTATTACAACTCCTCAAGATGTTGCAAGTAATGTTGCAGTTAAAGCAGTCTCAATGTTTGAAAAATTAAATGTTCCAATTATTGGTGTCATTGAAAATATGAGTCATTTCATTTGTCCAAATTGTGATGATAAACATTACATCTTTGGTAACGGCGGTGCAAAGAAAATTAGTGAACAATTCAATATACCTTTCTTAGGTGAAATCCCATTAAATTATGGTATTATGTCTGGCTCTGATTCTGGAAAACCTATCATGATTACACATGTTGAATCTCCAAGTGCTGATGCATTTAGAGCAAGTGCAAAAAATGTTGCAGCTCAATGTAGTATTATTGCATCAAACTTACAAGATGAAATGGAATCTGAACCTCAATCTGAA